>CAYNEH010000102.1:0-242 GCA_964396195.1 uncultured Oscillospiraceae bacterium | reverse complement strand
GACGGCCTTCGGCCCGGAAAAAGGGAAGGCGCTGGGTGAAAAGCTCATCGCCGCCTACGGCCCGGAGAAAAAGGTCACCATTCTGGAGCTTCGCCGGAACCCCGACCCCGAAATTTCCGCGCTGGCGGACTACGTGTATGAGAACGTTTTCGTCCACTACACCATGAAGCAGTGGGGCACCACGCCGGAGCAGATCGACCCCAACACCACCGCCCGGGTGCCGGTGTTCCTCAGTCGGGACT
>CAYNEH010000101.1:0-6888 GCA_964396195.1 uncultured Oscillospiraceae bacterium | reverse complement strand
GACTTGAACCTGCGGCCTCTTGACCCCCAGTCAAGCGCGCTACCAAACTGCGCCACACCCGGATCTATTTAATTGCTCTATCGATGAGCCTTGAATATACTAACACAGAAAAACAGAAAATGCAAGAGAAAATTTCAAAAAAACTAAATTTTTTTGAAAAAAGCAAAAGTCCGCCGGTTATTACCAGGCGGACCTTCGCTATCGGTTCAAAAAGAGAGGGGGAGGATTTGTCATTGCTTCTGACAATCATAAGATACCATATCGGGGAACAAATTGGTGACGAGACTTTGAAAAAACTTTGAACGAATTGTAAATGTCGCCCCCACTTGCCGCTGTTGCTTTGGACGAGCCACACTCGTAGGCAGTTATGCGCATAGCATGATGTTCTGGGCGATCTCGTCCAGATTTTCGGTGATCCACGCGGCATCATCCCGATTGTCGTGGCAGCGCAGTTCAATAAACGCAGGGGGTGCCCGAGGCTGTCAGATTTTACCGATAGCGGTGGTGTTCTCGGCTCAGATCTTGTTAGGCGGGGGACAGGCCCTTTTTCGATCTCTATCCTATGCGTGAGGAATGGCGCTTGACATGAAATGCCCCTGGACGAGCCTGATGGCATATCCAGGGGCCAGAGCTTATTTCAGATTGTTTTCCAGCGTTTCCAACTGGCGGCGGAGTTCGGCTGGGAGTTTGTCGCCGAACCGGGTGTAAAATTCTTTGATTCCTTCAACCTCCTGCTTCCAAAGATCCGGATCCACATTCAGAAGATTCCGGAGGGTATCCAAAGAAATGTCCAGACCGTCCAGATTGATGTCCTCGGGCCGGGGCTGATAGCCGATGGCGGTCTCCTCGGCGTCGACTTCGTCGAAGCAGCGCTTCATGATCCACTCCAGTACCCGTAGGTTGTCGCCGAAGCCCGGCCAGATGAAATTGCCGTCATCATCAGTGCGGAACCAGTTGACGTTGAAGATCTTGGGCTGGTGCGCAATCTTTTCGCCCATATCCAGCCAGTGCTGCCAGTAGTCAGCCATATGATATCCGCAGAAGGGCAGCATGGCCATGGGATCCCGGCGGACCACGCCTACGGCGCCCGCGGCGGCGGCGGTGGTCTCAGACGCCATGATGGAGCCGACGAACACGCCGTGGTTCCAGCTCCGGGATTGGTAGACCAGCGGAGCGGTCTTGGCCCGGCGGCCGCCGAACACGATGGCGGAGATGGGCACGCCCTGGGGGTTGTCAAACTCGGGGGAGAGGCAGGGGCAGTTCCGGGCGGGAGCGGTGAAGCGGCTGTTGGGGTGAGCGGGCTTTTTCTCGTCGCCCCGGTGCCACTCAAGGCCGTTCCAGTCGATGAGCGTCTCGGGAATGGCGTCGCCCTTGGTGAGACCGTCCCACCATACGGTGCCGTCGGCGGGGTTGTAGGCCACGTTGGTGAAGATGGTGCCGCGCTTGGTGGATTCCAGTGCGTTGAAATTGGACTTGGCGTTGGTGCCGGGAGCCACGCCGAAGAAGCCGTACTCCGGGTTCACGGCCCAGAGCCGCCCATCGGGGCCTACCCGCAGCCATGCAATGTCGTCGCCTACGCACCAGACTTTCCAGCCGGCCTTGCGGTAGCCCTCGGGAGGGATGAGCATGGCCAGATTGGTCTTGCCGCAGGCGGAGGGGAAGGCGGCGGACAGATAGCGTACCTCACCCTGAGGATTTTGAATACCGAGGATCAGCATATGCTCCGCCATCCAGCCCTCGTTGCGCCCCAGATAGGATGCAATGCGCAGGGCGAAGCACTTCTTGCCCAGCAGTACGTTGCCGCCGTAATTGGAGTTGATGGACATGATGGTGTTGTCCTCTGGAAAGTGGACGATGTACTTCTTCTCACTGTCCAGATTGGCATAGGAGTGGAGACCCTTGATGTAGTCATCGCTGTCGCCCAGAGCGTCCAGCACGTTGAAGCCCACCCGAGTCATGATGGCCATGTTGAGCACCACGTAAATGGAGTCGGTCAGCTCAATGCCGTATTTGGCGAAGGGCGAACCGACGATACTCATGGAATAGGGAATGACGTACATGGTGCGCCCCTCCATGGAGCCGTCAAACAGTTTGTACAGCTTGGCGTACATTTTTTGCGGATCCATCCAGTGGTTGGTGGGGCCGGCATCTTCTTCATTGCGGCAGCAGATGAAGGTGCGATCCTCTACGCGGGCTACGTCGTTGGGGTCAGTGCGATGCAGGTAGCAGCCGGGCAGCTTTTCCTGATTCAGCTCGGTGAGGATGTTTTCCTCCACGGCCTGACGGCGCAGAGCATCAAGCTGTTTCTCGCCCCCGTCAATCCAGACAATGGAAGCCGGACGAGTCTTGGCGGCCATCTCGTCGATCCACGACAGAATGGCCTTGTTTTGGGTGGGTGCCATTTGAATGCCTCCTATGAAATCACTTTAATGGATTAAATACAGTGTAGGGGATATCTTGAAAAAAAGCAAGCATATTTTCACGCTTCCAGTTTTTTTGCCAACGCGGCGAACTCCGGAAGGCCCAGCCGTTCACCACGGATGCCATCTGGAAGGCCGCAGTTCTCGATGATTTGCCGCAACTCATCCTTGGAAAATTTACTGCCGTATGTGGCGGACAGGCCGTTGAGCAGCGTTTTGCGCCGCTGGGCAAAGGCGGCTCGCACCACACGGAACAGGGCGGCGGGGTCTGTGTCCACCAGCGGCTCGGCACGAGGAACGAGCTGGATGACAGTGGATGTTACCTTGGGAGCGGGGAGAAAGCATTCTGGCCCCACGTCGAACAGCAGGGAACACTCCGCATGATACTGGCAGAAGAGGGAGAAGGCTCCATAGTCCGCCGTGCCCGGTGCAGCACAGATGCGGCGAGCTACCTCCCGCTGAATCATCACGGTGATGGATGCAAAGCAGCCGCTTTCCAGCAGCTTGGTCAGCACCGGTGTGGTGATATTATACGGCAAATTGGCGCAGGCCTTGACTGTCATACCGGGAAATTTTTCTGAGCACAGCGTGGGTAGATCCAACTTCATGGCATCGCCGGGGATAACCTCGGCGTTATCATAGTCCGCCAGCGTCTCGGAAAGGATTGGCAAAAGGGAGCGATCCAACTCGACGGCAGCCACTCTGCCTGCCCGCTGTGCCAGCTGGACGGTGAGCGGGCCGATGCCCGGGCCAATCTCCAGCGCGCCGCATGTCGCGTCCAGTCCGGCGGCATCGGCAATGTCCCGGGGCACATAGTCTTCAATGAGAAAGTTCTGGCCCATGCTCTTGGAAAAATGAAAGCCGTGCCGGGCCAGCAGGGCTTTGATATCGTTGATGTCGGTCAGGTTCATTTTTCAGCCTCTTTATTCGGTCAGATAAAACGGGCAATATAAATTTATTATACCATATAATTTGCCGCGTGAAAAGAAAAACTCCCCCAAATGGGGGAGTTCCGGAATAGTATTTCGAAGATCGGCTTAGTAGGCGACAATAACGCCGCCGGAATTAGCGTAATAGGAGCTGATGCCGCGGGTGTCCGTAATAATAATGTCGGAGAAGTCGCAGGATTTTTTCGCCAGCATGGCCAGCATCTCTGCCCGCTCCCGGCAGAGACAGTGAGAGATGCACAGAGTTTTGCCCCGGTGCTTTTCATCCTCCGACATGATAGCGACCAGTTTGGACAGCGCCTGTTTGATGGACAGTGCCTGTCCGTGTCGGCAAATTTCGCCCTCGGGAGTGGAGCCCATGACCAGTTTGACCCGCAACGCCCCGGTGATGAGAGACTGCACCCGGGTGAGCCGACCGGCTTTCCGCAAGTTATCCAGATTTTCCAGCACGAAAAGGGTGTTCATGCCCTTGATATAATGATCGACCACCTGAACGACCTCGTGGAAGGGCAGTCCGGCCCCGGCCAGCTGTGCAATCTTGGCGGCGATGAGCGTCTCACCAGAGGAGGCAGAGCAGGAGTTGAACACGTGAATATTCCGGTCAGCGTGCTCCTCCAGAAAGATATGCGCCGCCTGCCATGCGCTGTTGTGGGAGCCGGAGAGCAGGGCGGACAGGGTGACAACGTACAGGTCACCCTCGCAGCGCTCGAACATGGACAGGTAGTCGGCGGGCGCGGGGCAGGCGGTGTGAGACGCTTCTTCGCACATATTCATGGCGTCCACCAGATCCTGAGAATCCAGCTTGATATCGTCTCGGAATGTACTGTCACCAACGTAAATAGTGAGGGGAATATTGCGAAACAATCCGGAGCCGCGCATTTCCGGCGTCAGGTCGCAGCAACTGTCAACGATTACTTGAAAAGACATGACAAAAATCTCCTAATGTAATATTGCAGATTAGATTCTAACAAACATGAGTGATAAAGTCAAGTAAATCAGGGTGACAGGACGAAAGTTTACCGTTTAGTCACGGTTTGCTCATATGGTCAATGTGTTTTGAAATGTGCTTTTCGTAGGCTACCCGGCGGGGATCGTGGCCTTCCCCGGCCTTGATCAGAATGTTTCCGCGGTACTGGAAGCCGCAACGGCGCAGAAGGCTCTGCATGGCTTTGTTTTTCTTGTGGGTATCCACCCGGAGCCAGCGGCGGCCCAGTTCCCGGGTGAGCCGCTCCGATTCGGTGATGATGCGGTCGGCAAGATTAAGCCCCCGGTATTGTTCGCCTACGGCGCAGCGGTGGAGGACTGTGTACGGCTCATCGCCGCTCCATTTTCCGTCTGTGATGGCGTCGTAGCTTGCTTCCGGGTGAGCAGAAAGAACGAAGAAAGCGGCCATGTCCGTTCCATGCAGAATGACATAGCATTCTCCGCGGTCAATGTCAATCTTAAGATGCTGCGGGCCGGGATAGTTGTCCTGCCACTGGTCAATGCCCCGCTTTTTCAGGAGGGCCTGTGCCTGCGCCACGAGATTCATGATCGCGGGCAGGTCGTCGGAGGCCGCGGGGCGGCAGGTGATGGGCAGGGTAAGCGCAGGACGATCTTTTTCCCGGCGAAGCTCCTCGAGAATCTGCTCGTCTTGTTTTCCAATGGGTGTAAACGCATTAAACATGTCAGGGCGGCGCTCCATGGTGCGGCGCAGCTGTTCCTTTCTGCGCCAGCGCTCCACCTGACTGTGGTTGCCGCCCAGCAGGGCTTTGGGGACAGTGCGGCCGTGCCACTCCTCTGGCCGGGAGTATTGGGGATATTCCAGCAGTCCGTCCCAGTGGCTCTCGTTTTCAAAGCATTCCGGGTCAGCCAACACGCCGGGAATGAGGCGGCACACCGCGTCAGACACTGCCATGGCGGCGATCTCGCCGCCGGTGAGAACGAAGTCACCCAGCGAAATCTCCTCGTCCACGCACTCGTCAATAAAGCGCTGGTCGATGCCCTCATAGTGGCCGCAGACGAGAATGAGATGGTCATACTCTCCGGCCAGCCGCCGTGCGTCAGACTGGGTGAAGGTTTTGCCGCAGGGGGAGAGGTAGATGGTATGGGGCTTTGTGTTGTACTGCCCGCAGATGTGTGCCCAGCAGCGGTACAGCGGATCGGCCTGCATGACTGCGCCCCGGCCGCCGCCGTAGGGATAGTCGTCCACCTGTTTTTGCCTGTTCAGAGTGTAGTCCCTAATCTGGTGCGTTTCGATGCGCAGAATGTCCCGCTCCTGCGCGCGGCCAAGAATAGACTCGCTGAGCACGTCGCCCACGGTGTCAGGGAAAAGAGTCATAATGTCAATGTTGTACATTCGGTCACATCCCCTCAATGAGACGCACCTTGATGTAGCCGTCCGTGACGTTGGTCTCCAGAATGAACTCGGGCACGGCGGGGATCAGAATCTCCCGTTCACCCTCCACCACGTATACCTGCTGGAGAGAGGGGGAGAGGATGTCCCGGAGCACGCCCAGCTTGTTCCCGGCTTCGTCCACCACGTTAAGGCCGATGATATCGGCCAGGAAAAACGCGCCCTCGGGCAGCTTCGCGTCCTCCCGACGAATTGACACCACCTTATTTTTCAGCAGCATGGCGGCGTTGACGTCATCATACCCCTCCAGCTGAGCGATGACGTTGCCCTTGTGTACCCGGGCAGACCGGACGTTCACCGGTTTGCCGTCGAGATATAGGGTGGAGAAGCCGCAGAGGAACTCCGGGCTGTCCGCCCAAGGGACGATCTTGACCTCGCCGCGGATGCCGTGGGTATTGACGATCTTTCCGCTTTCCAGAAACTCTGTTTTCATCTTATTTCCTCCAAAAGTGAAAAAGGCAGGGGCATGGCCCCCGCCTTTCCGGACTCAATCGACAATGTCGACGGTAACTCTTTTGCCCTGCCGCTGGGCCACAGAGCGAATCAGCGCGCGGATCTCCTTGGCGATACGGCCCTGACGGCCAATCACCTTGCCCATGTCTTCGGACGCGACCCGAAGCTCCAGCACGGTCTCAGCGGGAGTTTCATACTCGGTGACAGACACCGACTCGGGATGCTCCACAAGGCTCTGGGCAATGTAAATGAGCAATTCCTTCATGTGGGCCTCCAAAATACGCGATTACAGGCCGGCCTTCTTCAGCAGGTCGCGGACGGTATCGGTGGGCTGAGCGCCGGTCTTGATCCAAGCCTGAGCGCGCTCCACGTCGATGTTGACGGCAGCGGGGTTCTGACGGGGATCATAGGTGCCAATCTCCTCGATAAAACGACCATCGCGGGGATAACGGGAATCGGCGACAACAACGCGGTAGAAGGGAGCCTTCTTGGCGCCCATACGACGCAGTCTGATCTTAACCATTTTATATTCACCTCCAAAGATATTTCGGTTGTATATGGCATGTGCCCCGGAGGACACGGAACCAACTTGTCTGCGGGGCTTCAGAAGGGAAGTCCCATGCCCTTAAACTTGCTGAACATACCCTTTTTCTTCGGGTTGGCAAACTGTCGG
>CAYNEH010000100.1:0-6892 GCA_964396195.1 uncultured Oscillospiraceae bacterium | reverse complement strand
TTGATGTCCGTGCGCTTAGGAGGCGGACGCTCTATCCTGCTGAGCTACCGGGGCATGTGATATTCATCTGACTGCGGAGACGCACCCCGGGCGGTGACCCGGAGCGTACCTGTTATTTTACCCGATTGGCCGTCTCCTGTCAATGCGTCACAAGAAAAAACCCGCAAGGCCCTGCAATTCCGCTCTTTCGTTGGTTGCAATCCGGCAGAAAAAGGGATATAATATTTAATCGCATTTATACAGGTACAAATCGGAAACGTTATTTTATCGGCGTGCCGGACACCGGATCTCGCCGCGCTGTGAGGAGAAAGGTTTCATGCAGAACGAAAAAATTCGCAACGTCGCCATTATTGCCCACGTTGACCACGGCAAGACCACTCTGGTGGACGAAATGCTCAAGCAAGGTGGCATCTACCGGGAAAATCAGGCCACGGTGGATCGCGTCATGGACTCCAACGATCTGGAGCGGGAGCGCGGCATCACCATTCTGGCCAAAAACACCGCCGTCCACTACAAGGACGTCAAGATCAACATCGTGGACACCCCGGGCCACGCCGACTTTGGCGGCGAGGTGGAGCGCATTCTGAAGATGGTCAACGGCGTCATCCTGCTGGTGGACGCCGCAGAGGGTCCCATGCCCCAGACCCGCTTCGTCCTGTCCCGGGCCCTCGAGCTGGGCCACCGGGTCATCGTGGTGGTCAACAAGATTGACCGCCCCGACCAGCGCATCCACGAGGTCATGGACGAGGTGCTGGAGCTGCTGCTGGACCTGAACGCCACCGATGAGCAGTTCGAGTCCCCCACGCTGTTCTGCTCCGGACGTCAGGGCACGGCCTCCTACTCGCCCGACGTGCCGGGTACCGACCTCGTTCCCCTGTTCGAGACCATCCTCAACTATATCCCCGCCCCCGAGTGCGACAAGGAAGCCCCCTTCCAGATGCTGGTCAGCTCCATCGACTATAACGAGTTCGTGGGCCGCATCGCCATCGGCCGCATCGAGCGCGGCGTTATCAAGCAGAATCAGGAGATCGCCGTCTGCAACTACCACGCCCCCGATGTGCCCGCCAAGAAGGCCAAGGCCGTCTCCCTCTACACCTTTGACGGCCTGGGCCGCACGCCCATCACCGAGGCGGCCGCCGGTGAGATCATCGCCATGAGCGGCATCGGCGACATCACCATCGGCGACACCATCTGCGCCCCCTCCGCCGTGGAGCCCATCGAGTTTGTCAAAATCTCCGCCCCCACGCTGGAAATGACCTTCTCCGTCAACGACTCCCCCTTCGCCGGGCGGGAGGGCAAGTTCGTCACCAGCCGCCAGATTCGTGACCGCCTGTTCCGGGAGACACTGAAGGACGTGTCTCTCCGGGTCACCGAGGTGGAGGACTCCACCGACTCCTTCAACGTGGCCGGCCGGGGTGAGATGTCCCTGTCCATCCTCATCGAGACCATGCGCCGTGAGGGCTACGAGTTCCAGGTTTCTCCCCCCCGCGTGCTGTATCAGGAGATCGACGGCGTCAAGTGCGAGCCTGTGGAGCGCCTGGTGGCCGACGTGCCCGCCGACAACGTGGGCTCCGTCATGGAGAAGCTGGGCGCGCGCAAGGGCGAGTTCCTGTCCATGACCCCTGTGGGTCAGCGGATGAAGCTGGAATTCCTCGTGCCGTCCCGGGGCCTGTTCGGCTACCGCAACGAGTTCCTTACCGACACCAAGGGCGAGGGCATCATGGCCTCCGTCTTTGAGAAGTACGCCCCCTTCAAGGGCGAGATCCAGCGCCGGAACACCGGTTCCCTCGTGGCCTTCGAGACCGGCGAGTCCGTCACCTACGGCCTGTTCTCCGCGCAGGAGCGCGGCGCACTGTTCATCGGCGCGGGCGTGCCCGTGTACGAGGGCATGGTGGTGGGCGTGTGCCCCAAGATGGAGGACATCTCCGTCAACGTCTGCCGCAAGAAGCAGCTGACCAACATGCGCGCTTCCGGCTCCGATGACGCCCTGCGTCTCGTCCCGCCCAAGCAGATGAGTCTGGAGCAGTGCCTGGAGTTCCTTGCCGACGACGAGCTGCTGGAGGTCACGCCGGAGAACCTGCGTCTGCGCAAGCGCATCCTCAACCACGAGCTGCGGATGAAGGCCAAGGCCCGGGCCAAGTAAGGCGGCCGCCCATGGCTACCCTTCTCCACATCTGCTGTGCCCCCTGTTCCGTGGCCTGCATCAGGACCCTGCGGGAATCGGGAACGGAGCCGGTGGGCTTCTGGTACAACCCCAACATTCACCCCTTCCTGGAATATAAGGCCCGGCGGGACACCCTGCGGCAGTACGCGCAGGACATCGGCCTTGACCTGCGGGAGCAGGACTTCTACGGCCTGCGGGAGTTCACCGCCGCCGTGGCCGCCGACCCGGATCATCGCTGCGGCTGGTGCTACACCTGCCGGATGGAGCGCACCGCACAGTACGCCGCCGAAAACGGCTTCACCCATTTTTCCACCACACTGCTCATCTCCCCGTACCAGAACCGGGAGCTGATCTGCGCCGTGGGGGCGAAAATGGGGGAAAAGTACGGCGTGGAGTTTGTCCCCTACGACTTCCGGCCTTATTTCAAGGCGGGACAGGAAGAGGCCCGGGCGCTGGGCCTGTATATGCAGAAGTACTGTGGCTGCGTGTACAGCGAGGAGGATCGCTTCTCCAACCGCCGGAAAAAGGAGCTGCACAAGCTCCACAAGGCGCAGGCCGCCGCTGAGCGGGCAAAATCAGAACAACAATAAAAAACGGCCGTCTCATGTGAGACGGCCGCTCACCCCGTCGAAAAAGGCGAAGCCTTTTCCGACGGAAGGGGCTTGCACCCCGCTGCATCGCACGAAAATGGCCGCCAACAGCGGCCATTTCGCACGTTTGCGGGGTGAGAAGTGTTTTCTGCCACGCACATGTCGCGGCAGAAAACAGATTTCGTTTCTTTCGCCGCTGCGGCGGCGAAACTCTACGAGGTTTTTGACGCAAAAAACGGTCGTCTCAAACGAGACGGCCGTTTTTTCATACTCTTTTCGCTTTTCAGGCCCCGGCCGCGGCGCATTCCGTCCGCTCGGTCTCCACCGCTTCATTGGGGACGGTAAGGCGGCGGATGATGTTCTGCCGGGTGACGATGCCCACGAAGGCTCCGCGGTCATCCACCACCGGGATGAAGGACTGCCGCATGGCCCGCTCCAGCAGGTCGTCCAGCGGTACGCCCACCGACACCGGCGGGTTGAAGCCGCCGCGCATGATGGTGCTCAGGGGAATCTTTTCCTGACTGCGGATGCTGTTGTCCCGGCGGTCGATGAGGTTCCAGAGGAAATCCCCCTCGCTCACCGTGCCCACATAGCTGCCGTCCCGGGCCAGAACGGGGATGGCGGTGTACCCGGCCACCCGCATTTTCTCCAGCCCCTGCCGGACGGTGAAATCTTCGTAGAGAAAGGCAACCTGCGCCTTTGGCGTTAACAGGGATATGACGTTCACGCTGCTTGTCTCCTCTCATTGGTTCCGGGCGGCCCTGCGGTCGTCCTGCTGAACTAAGCATAGCATGAACCGGGCGTGAAAGATAGAGACAAAATGTAAATTCGCCTTACAATATCCGCAGGGCGGCAAAATGGGCAGAGTGAACGGCATCATAGAGGTTCACGCCGCCGTCCAAATCACCGGCGGGCAGCACGTCCACCGGGAACCGCGCCCGCAGCGCGTCCAGCAGGGTTGTATCCGGCCGGACACCCATGGCAATGACGCAGGTATCCGCCGTCTCTTCCGCTTCGCCGTCGGGGCCGGACAGCACCGCGCCGGTTTCGGTGAAGCGCTCCACCCGGTGCTCCGGCAGCAGGCGCACCCCCCGCTCGGCCAGACACTTGAGCAGATCCAGCCGGGGGAAATAGGGCATGCCGGCGGCGAACTGCTCCAGCGGCAGCTGGTCGGCCACCGCCACCTCGTGCCCCTCCATGGCAAGGCCGAGGGCGCACTCCAGCCCGGAAGAGCCGCCGCCGCACACCAGCACCTTTTTTCCAGTCGTCACCCGTTTGCGCTCCACGTCGGTGAGCATAGCGGCGGACTCAATGCCGGGGATATTCGGCCGCAGGTACTTCGAGCCGGTGGCCACGATGACCGCGTCCGGGGCCAGCTCCTCCGCCAGCTCCGGTGTGACGGGGGTACTCAGCCGGATGTCCGCGCCGCAGTTCATGGCCGCGTCCACCAGCCAGCGGAGATATTCCTTCATGTACCCCTTGCAGGCCGGGGCCGCCGCGTCGATGAGCAGGCCGCCCAGCTGATCCGCGGCCTCGCACAAAATCACCTCGTGCCCCCGCTTCCGGAGAGTAAGAGCCGCCTGAAGCCCGGCGGGGCCGCCGCCGCACACCAGCACCCGGCGGGAGGCGCGGGGTGCCGGGAGGGCGCGCTCCAGTTCCTCGAAGCCCAGCTCCGGGTTGACGGCGCAGTGGATGGCCTTGCCCCGGGCGGAGTTGTCGATGCACCCCCGGTGGCAGCGCAGACAGGGCCGGACGGTGTCCGCCCTGCCCGCCAGCGACTTGCGGATCAGGTCGTGGTCGGTGAGGTACATCCGGGCGGCGCACACGATGTCGGCGGCGCCGGAGGCGATGACTTCCTCCGCCTCCTCCAGCGTGGAGAAGTTGCCCACCACCGCCACCGGCACATGGACGCGCTCCTTCACCCGGCGGGCCCAGTCCACGTTCAGCGTGCGGTCACGGAGGAAGGTGGGCAGGGTGTAAATGCCCGCGTCGTCGTACACAATGCCCCGGGAGACGTGGATGAGGTCGCAGTACTTCTGGGCCTCCTCCATAAAGGCGAGGGATTCGTCAAACTCAAGGCCGCCGGGGGTGATTTCCTCGGCGGATACCCGCACCTCGATGGCGATGCCGGGGCCAACGGCCTCCCGGACGGCAGCCAACACCTCCAGCGGGTAGCGGCGGCGGTTCTCCGGGCTGCCGCCGTACTCATCGGTGCGGAGGTTGGACAGGGGCGAGAGGAACTGCCCCAGCAGGTTGTTGTGGGCGCAGTGAACCATGAGCATTTTGAAGCCCGCATGAACGCACTGCTTAGCGCAGTGGACAAACAGGCCCTTCACCCGCTCCAGATCTTCCCGATCCATGGGGCGGACGTTCTGGCTGCACCGGGGGAAGCACACGGCGGACGGCCCGATGGGCTGACCCTTCGTCAATGCGTCCTTGGCCCCCCGGCCGGAGTGGTTCAGCTCCACCGACAGCACCGCGCCGCCGAAGGCGGCGGCCTCGGTGAGCTTGATCATGCCGGGGATGCTGGTCTTGCGGGCAATGTTCAGCGTGGCCATGAACGCGCCGCCCAGATCGTCGTCCACCTGCGTGTCGCCGATGGTGACATAGCCCACGCCGGTGGCCGCCTGACTGTAAACAAACTCCACCATGGAGTCGGTAACGGTACCGTCCACGGTGCACTTGTTGCATACCATGGGCGCGAAGCCCAGCCGGTTTTTCAGCCGGACGGGGCCGATCTGGATGGGAGAAAAAACGTGGGGATAGCGCTGTGCTGTCAGCATGGCAAAGCCCTCCTTGCAAAGTTCCGTTGGCTCCATTATAGCGGCTTTCCCCGGCGGGCGCAACGGGCGTCGGTATGCCTTTGGCGGCATTGCTTTCCCGGTTCCGGCATAAATCTCCGTACCGGACGCGCTCCGGCAAAATATATTTGCCCTGCGCCGCCGCCTGTGGTATACTGTCTGGTACAAAAATCCGGCGGACGGACTGCCCGGGCCGCCTGATGGCTATACTGAGAGAAATACACAAAAGAGGGTATTGTTTATGGAACTGTCCGAGTTCAAGGCCAATGAAGGCAAACAGGTTGAAATCAAGGTGGGTGACCGCACCTTCGCCCGCCACGCCATTCCCACCCATTTCGTGCAGGTGGGCGAGAGCTATATGGATCTCATCAAAAAGTATGTGGTCCCCATCTATCAGGAGGGTGACATTCTGTCCTCCAGCGAGAAGATCATCTCCCTGTGCCAGAAGCGCATCGTGAAAAAGACGGATATGAAGCTCTCGGGACTGGCTAAATTCCTGTCCAAATTTGCGTCCCACTCCTCCGCCGGCATCGGCGTGGACTCCCCGTGGAAGATGCAGTTCGCCATTGACCAGCGTGGCTCGCTGTACGTCATCTGGGCGGCCATCTGCGCCGGCTTCGGCAAGCTGTTCGGCAAGCGGGGCGTGTTCTACGAGATGGTGGGGCAGGAGGTGTCCGGTCTGGACGGTTTCTATGACCACTGCTTCGACGTGTACGGCGAGTTCGGCATCCGCATCCCGGAGAATTCCGACGGCGTGTGCGAGGAGGTCTACAAGGAGACCGGCGTGCGCATGATGATCGTGGATGCCAACGATCTGGCCCAGGAGCTGCTGGGCAAGTGCTCCGCCATCACCGAGAGTGAGGCCGACCTTATGGCCATGATCGCCGACAATCCCTGCGGCAACGGCACGCAGCTGACGCCGATGGTGCTCATTCGGGAAGTGAAGTGAGGTTCGCCCTCCGGGGCAACCTGCTTCCTATGTGAACAGAAATGATGAAAACCCCAAAGGGCGCAGCCCTTTGGGGTTTTCTCGACCCCATTCTCGGGATAAAGTTCGCCGTTACTCCGGCGAAGTGGGGTGGTGCGTCCGGCGGACGCAGGGTTGTGGGTTTCGCCCCCAGGGCGACCTACTTTCTGTATGAACAGAAAGTAGGCAAAGAATCACTTAGGGAGAAAACGCGGATTCGACTTCGAACGCAAAGGGCGCGTTCTCGCTCATAGCGTTTTCCCCCTAAGGACCCCGTTTTTTACGGGGGAGCATTCAAGAAGTGCAGCGTTCTACCGACCGGCGCGGGGTAAGCCGACACGCGAAGCCTCTAATTCCCGCTGCCGCTCCA
>CAYNEH010000099.1:0-6896 GCA_964396195.1 uncultured Oscillospiraceae bacterium | reverse complement strand
CAAGCCCCCGTGATGGCATCATCACGGGGCATCTTTTTTATCCTTATTTATTCGCTCTTATTTACTCGCTTTTTCCCGGCTCTGCCGGAGCTTCCCCGGGCGCGGATTTTTCCGGCTCCGGCTGGTCCGCAAGGCCCAGATCCTCCTCGGTGAGGGCCATCAGATCATCCCGGCCGGGATTTTCCATGGCCGCCACGCGGTTGGCCTGCCGGGCCACTGCCTGCTCAAAGATATTGCGCACGTCCCGGGCGTTGCCGAAGTTCTCGTCCCGGGTCTCGTACATGAGACGGAACGCCTCGCCCACCGCCTTTTCCGTGGGCTCGTCCACGGTGTAGCCGTTCTTTTTGCACATGGAGCGGAAAATCTCCGCCAGCTGGCCGCCGTCGTAGTCCTCAAAGAAGAAATACTTGTTGAAGCGGCTCTCCAGGCCGGGATTGGAGTGGATGAACTGCTCCATCAGTTCGGTGTAGCCCGCCACAATGACGATAAGGTCATCCCGGTGGTCCTCCATTCCCTTGAGCAGCACCTCGATGGCTTCGCCGCCGAAGTCGTTGGGGGCGTCCTGATTGACCAGCGAGTAGGCCTCGTCGATGAACAGCACACCGCCCCGGGCCTTTTCAATGACCTCCTGAGTTTTCAGGGCCGTCTGGCCCACGAAGCCCGCCACAAGGCCGGAGCGATCCACCTCCACCATCTGTCCCTTTGGCAGCACGCCGATGGCGTGGTAAATTTTCGCCAGCAGCCGGGCCACGGTGGTCTTGCCGGTGCCCGGGTTGCCCATGAACACCAGATGGAGGGACATGGGCGGCACGGGCAGATTCGCCTCCGCGCGGAGCTTGCGGACCTTCACCAGATTGATGAGGCCCTTTACGTCCTCCTTGACCTTTTCAAGGCCGCACAGGCTGTCCAGCTCGGCCATAAGCTCCTCCAGCGACTGCTCCGGCTCCTGCTCCGTTTTTGCCGGTTCCGTCCGGGTCTGTTCGCCCGCCGCGGCGGTCTGGGGCTCGTCTGCGGGCTTGCCGGAGCGCACCGGCGTGCCGTCCGTCCGGCGGGTGACAAAGTCCTGCACGTCTAGCGGGGACTTGCCGCCGGGCACCCCCGCCTTGTCGCAGAAGGCGGTCATGGAGTCGGCGCAGGCGTTGACGAAGGCGGCCTCGTTCTCGCTCACCAGACCGTCGGCGGCGGCGAAGAGCAGCATCATCAGGGTGAAGGTGTCCACGAACCGGCGGCTCAGGCTCTTGCCCTGCTCCACGTCCGCCTGCACCAGCCTCCGGAAGAAATTGGGCAGCACGAAGCCGGAGTAGTCCGTCACCAGCGTGGTCAGCTCCCAGTACAGGCAGGTCGGCACCGGGTTGCCCTTGCAGTAAATGGCGTTGTAGTACTCCACATGATAGGGGGTCAGGCCCTGATCCTCCTGCCACACGCCGCAGGCGCACTCCCGCATGAAGGCGTCCGCCTCCCGGCCGAAGGCCGTCCGGGCGGCGGGATCGGTGATCTGGCGGCGGAAGGCGGTCATGCCCTCGTCGTACTGCTTATGGGCGGCGCCGGGGCTGAGGGGCTGTTTCATGCACCCATCTCCTTCATGAATCGTTTCTTTCTGATATTATATGGCAGACAAGCCCACCGGTCAATAAAATTTAACATTTGAGAGGTAGACATAATACCAAAAAAGGATTGACGGCAAAAGCCGGAACGTGTAGTATAGAGAAGAAATCCCGCGAATTGGAGGTATTTTTGACATGGCACGGAAACCCGCCCCTGGAACCCTCATCCACTGCGACTCGTGCGGTGAGGATTACAGCGCTACCTATAAACGGTGCCCCTTCTGCGGCGAAAAGCCCGGAACGGCCACCGGCCCCATCCCCCCTGTGGAAAACAGCGAGGATGACTATGTATTTGAAGGACAGGAACTCTTTGACGACGACGGAGAGGAAGAGCGCCCCGCCCGCCCCAAGGGGGGCAAGCGGTTGGCGCAGACCGACGCCCCCGGCCCTGTCAACTGGCCCCGGCTCATCACCTTTCTCTGCTCTCTGGTGATCGTCGTTGCGGCGCTGATCATCGTGTTCGCCTTTGTCTACCCCAAGATCCACAGCCCCAGCAATTCCGATTCCGATGCGTCCGCGTCTCAGACCGTGACGCCCTCCGCCGACCCCGGTGAGGACGTCAGCGGCGACCCGGCGGAGACGGACACCGGGTCCCCCGACCCCGCCGAGACGGATACCGCCTCCCCGGAACCTGACGAGACCGATAGTCAGACCGGCAGCGTCACCAACCTGACCCTCAACCGCACGGAGTTCTCCCTGACCCCTGACAGCAGCTGGCAGATCACCGCCACCGTGACGCCCGCCGACTGGGGCGGCACCGTGACGTGGAGCTCCTCCGACACCAGCGTCGCTACCGTCAGTGCCGACGGCACCGTGACCAATGTGAGCACGTCCGACTCCGTCCAGCGGGTGACCATCACCGCCGCCGCCGGAGAAAAAACCGCATCCGTCACCGTGTACTGCACGGGCAGCGCCGCCGGCGGATCCACTTCTTCGCCGTCCGCCAATCCCAGCAGCGGCGGAATCACCGCGGGCGCCACCGGCAAAATTACCGGCGCATCCAGCGGACTGCGGGTACGTTCCGGCCCGGGCACCAGCTATGACGTGGTGGCCAGCCTTGTCAACGGCAGCGAAATCACCGTGGTGGCCGCCGCCGATGGCGGCTGGTATCAGATCTCCTTCACCGGATCCGGCGGACGGAGCACTACCGGCTACATTCTGGGCGAGTATATCTCTGTATCCTGAACGAAGCAAGGCGCGGGGCATAAGCCCCGCGCCTTTAACCGTCGGAAAGGCATTGCCTTTTCGACGGGCTGAGGCTGCCGCAGCAGTCAGCTCATGAGAAATCCCAACCGCTTGATGCGGTTGGGATTTCTTTATGTCCTCAAATTTCAACTATACGGCGTTGTCCTAATCCTGCTTTGTGCGAGTCTGCGATGGAACGGGGCACTTTTTCGTTTATTCCTTTGTGCCGTTCTGATGCGCTTTTGCCGTCTGCGGGGTGCACCGGGCGCGGTAGCGTTCCACAAGGTCGGCCAGCGTGGTGCGATCCACCACCGAGGACACCGCCCGGTAGATTTCCTGCCACAGCTCCACCGTGACGCACTCGTCGCACCGCTCGCAATAGCCGGAGTTGGTTGCGCACTCCACCGGGGCCAGATCCCCCTCCAGCGGGCGCAGAATCTCTCCCACAGTGTAGTCCGCCGGGGCGCGGTTGAGCAGATAGCCGCCGCCCGCGCCGCGGACGGAGCGCACCAGCCCCGCCTTGGCCAGCGGGGTGACAATCTGTTCCAGATATTTGTCGCTGATCTGCTGCCGCCGGGCCACGTCCCGGAGAGACACCGGCTGCCCCTTTTCACCGTGAACCGCCAGATCCAGCATCAGCCGCAGCGCGTACCGCCCTTTTGTGGAGATTTTCACGCAACTCACCTCTCGAATACTTTAATATAAAATACCACAATTCCGGTATGATTTCAAGCATTTCGGCGGAAGAGAACTTTAATGGAATCTTCATTGACCTTCGCCGCCCCGGATGCTAAACTGGAGACACCTCATCAAGGGAGTGCGGCCTGTGGACAAGAAATTTTTCAAAAGTCTGATCCTGCTCATCACCTACGCCGTGGTGCTGGTGGCCTTCATCGTCAAGATCGACGCAGTGGGCGGCTGGCTGTCGGCGGTAGTGTCCGCCTTCAGGCCACTGCTCATCGGCTTCGCCGTTGCCTTCGTGCTGAACCGGCCCTGTAATTTCTTCGCCGGTCTGTACGGGAAAAAGCTGTCGGGAAAGGCGGCGAAGGCCGCCCGTCCGTTGGCGGTGGTCACCTGCTACCTCATTGTCGTCGTGCTGCTGGCAGGAGTGGTGGCGCTGGTGGTGCCGGAGCTGGTGAAGAGCATCCAGACCTTCGCCGGGAACCTGAGCACCTACGCCGGGAATTTTCAGGCATTGTATGATAAGGTCGTGGAGAAGCTGGATATTCAGTCGCTGGCCGACCTGAACCTCAGTTCCGCCATCCGGGAGCCGCTGAGCAAGCTGCTCAGCGGGGTGCTCAACGCCCTGACCAACACCCTGCCGCAGTTCATCACCATGACAAGCGCGCTGGTGTCCGGGGCCATCACCGCCGTGCTGGCGCTGGTGTTCTCCATCTATATGCTGTCCGGCGGGCCGAAGCTCACCGCCCAGTGCCGCAGGCTCGTCACCGCCTATCTGCCCGGGCGGGTGTCCGTGCCGCTGCTGCGGGTGCTGCGGCTGACGGCGGACACCTTCACCAAATACGTCTCCGGCCAGCTTATCGAGGCCTGCATCCTCGGCGGGCTGTGCTTCCTCGGCATGTGCCTGTTCCGCTTTGACTACGCCCCCCTCATCTCGGTGGTCATCGGCGTGTCCGCCCTTATCCCGGTGGCGGGCGCATATATCGGCGGGGCGGTGGCGGTGCTGCTCCTCGTCATGATCAATCCGCTGAAGGCCTTCCTGTTTCTCGTGTTTCTCGTCATCCTCCAGCAGCTGGAGGGCAACCTCATCTATCCCCGGGTAGTGGGCACGTCCATGGGTCTGCCGGGCATCTGGGTGCTGGCCGCCGTCACAGTGGGCAGCAGTATGCTGGGGTTTGTGGGGCTCATCGCCAGCGTCCCCGTCACTGCGGTGCTGTATACCCTCCTCCGCGGCGACCTCCACCGCCGGGAGGGCGGCGATCCCCCCGCAACGGCGGAATAAATATGTGAAAAGAGTAAAGAGTGCGGAACCCATGCGGGCTCCGCACTCTTTTGCATTTTTCTGCACTTGTTTTACCCCTCGGCGTAGCGGGAGAGGAACTGCCGGGTGCGCTCCTCCCGGGGGTGCTCGATGACCTCCCGGGCCGGGCCCTGCTCCACGATGACGCCCTCGTCCATGAAAATGACCTGGTCGGCCACATCCCGGGCAAAGGCCATCTCGTGGGTGACGATGATCATGGTGGTGTGCTGCTCCGCCAGCGAGCGGATGACCTTCAGCACCTCGCCGGTGAGTTCCGGGTCGAGGGCGGAGGTGGGTTCGTCAAAGCAGAGAATGTCCGGCTTGAGGGCCAGCGCCCGGGCAATGGCCACCCGCTGCTGCTGCCCGCCGGAGAGCTGGCTGGGGTAGTGCTCCGCCCGGTTGGCAAGGCCCATACGATCCAGCAGCGCAAGCCCCTCCTGCCGGATCTCGTCCAGAATGGCCTTGCGGTTCTGCTTGTAATCCGGCCGCTCCCGGGCCAGCAGTTCCTTGGCCAGCGTAACGTTTTTCAGCGCCGTGTACTGGGGAAAGAGGTTGAAGGACTGGAACACCATGCCGAAGTGCAGGCGTTTTTTCCGCACCTCGCTCTCCCGCTGGGTGGCGGGGTCGTCAGCGTCAAAGACGGTATTTCCGTTCACGGTGATGACGCCCTGATCCGGCGTTTCCAGAAAGTTCAGGCACCGCAGCAGCGTGGTCTTGCCGCTGCCGGAGGAGCCGATAATGGCCAGCGCCTGCCCCTGTTCCAGCTCGAAGCTGATGTCCCGGAGTACCTGCGTGGCCCCAAAGTGCTTTTCGATGTGACGGGCTTCCAGAATCGACATATCCGTGCCCTCCCTTACTTGAAATAGTCCAGTTTCTTTTCCAGCCGGCCCAGCAGCAGCGTCACCACGCCGCTGAACACCAGATAGTACACCGCAGTGAAGAACAGCGGCCAGATGAGGCCGGAATAGCCGCTGTTGCCCTTCATGAAGGACTCGCCCATCCAGATGACCTCCTGCAGTGCAATGACCCGGGCCAGCGACGTGTCCTTCACCAGGGTAATGATCTCGTTGGACATGGGGGGCACGATGCGCTTGACCATCTGGAGCAGGGTGACGTGGAAGAAGATCTGCCGCTTGGTCATGCCCAGCACCAGACCGGCCTCCTGCTGCCCGGCGGGGACGCCCTGAATGCCGCCCCGGTAGATCTCGGAGAAATAGAAGGCGTAGTTGAGGACGAAGGCCACGGACACAGCGGTGAACCGGGCGCTCTCGCCGCCGCCCCACGAAAACAGCTTGAGCATACCGGGGACGTAGAAGATGATGATAATCTGGAGCACCAGCGGCGTACCCCGAACCAGCCACACCAGCAGGCGGCACAGCAGGCTCACCGGACGGAAGGCGGAAAGTGCCTTTGCCGCGGGGCCGGCGCCCCGCTCCTTCCGCTTCAGGTACCACTGGACGGGCCGTTTAAGGGGGGCCCAGCGGCTCATGGAGCCGAGGGAGATGACCAGTCCAAGGGGGAGCGCACCGATGAGCGTCACAAAAAACAGCTCCAGCGTCTTGAGAAAGCCGCTGTTCAGGGCGGAGACCACAGTCTGAAATTCCGTTGAGGCGAAAAACATTGCGTTACCCTCTCTGTTCCGTATTTTTGAAAAAGTCGCTCAAAGGCAGAGGGCGGTCCATGCGCTCTCTGCCTTTGGAGTCAATGTTGTGTGCGGTTGCTTTCAGTTAATCGTGTCAGTTCAGGATGACGGCGTCCTGCAGGCCGTAGGTCTCGGCGATCTGCTCCACGGTGCCGTCGGCCACCTTGTCGGCCCAGAACTGGTTGAAGGTGTCCACGAGGTCGGAGTCCTTGCGGAAGCCCACGCCGTACTCCTCGGAGTCAAGGCCCTGCGCATCGTTGAGGTTGACGCTGAAGGCAAGGTCATTGTAGCTGGTGCCCTCGCCGGTCATGGCAGCAGCCATGAGCACGTCGATGACGGCGCAGTCAGAGGTACCGGCGGACACCTCCATGAGGGCACTGGCCTGAGACTGGACGGGGACGGTGGTCGCGCCCAGAGCCTCGGCGGCGTCCTCACCGGCAGAGCCGGACTCCACGGCCACGTTCAGGCCCTCCAGAGAAGTGAT
>CAYNEH010000098.1:0-6948 GCA_964396195.1 uncultured Oscillospiraceae bacterium | reverse complement strand
GGCTGAATCGCGATGGCCTGATCCATCAGGGCGTTGAACTGTTCCTCAGTGAGGGCGGAGAGCACGCGGTCGATGGCCTCGGTGAGCTGGGTGTTGCCCTTCTGTACGGAGATGCCGATGTTCACGTTCTCGGCCCGCTCCTCCTCGCTTGCGAACTGGAAGTCGCCGTCAGTGCCGGAGAAGTTCAGAATCACAAGGCTGTCGTCCTTGGCAGCGGCACCCATGGCGGTGGGCATATCGGTGCAGATGAAGTCCACCGTGCCGGTCTGGAGCTGCATGATCATGGCGGGGGCGCTGTCGGCGGGAGCCAGCAGCTCAGCGTTCTCAATCTGGGGCAGGCAGGAGTCGTACCAGATGGTACCGGACTGGGCGGTGCACTTGCCGCCGGCCAGGTCGGCGATGGAGGTCGCGTCAGCGTACTGGCTGTCCTTGGTGGTGACGCAGACGATGGTGGCGTAGTAGTAGGGGCCGGCCATGTCAACTTCCTGCATACGGTCGGCGGTCATGGACTGGCCGGCGATATTGGCGTCCATGGCACCGGACTGGACGGCGGGGCACAGGGAGTCCCACGCGGAGGAGACGATCTCAAGCTCCCAGCCGTAGGCCTCGCAGATGCGCTTGGCGATCATCACGTCATAGCCGTTGGCGTAAGCGCCGGAGACATTGGAGATGGGGACGGCACCGTTGGAGTCATCCATCTGGGTCCAGTTATAAGGGGCGTAGGCGCACTCCATGCCGACGGTGAGCACGCCGTCCTCAAGGCCGGGGATGGAGCTGGTGTCCACACCGGTGAGATCCTCCACAGCGGGAATCTCCACGGTGGAGGCAGTGCTCTGGGAGGACTGGGCGTCGTTTCCGCTCTGATCCCCGCCGCCGCAGGCGGACAGGCCGAGCATCATCATGGCGGACAGCAGCAGGGCGATGGTTCTTCTTCTCATTTTGAATCTCCTCTTTCGTTTTGTTTTGCTCTTCTTGTCTCCATGGGCAAAAAGAAAGACCATGAACCGCAGATGCGATCATGGTCAACAAAACTCCCACCCGAAAAGCACCGGGGACAAGGAGCCGTTTCCTCCATGATAGCGCTTCACACGGCAGTGTGACAGTCCGCCGGGTATTTCCCGTCGACCCAGGCACGCGGAACCGGACCAGTTCTCACGCCCTTCGGCGGCGACGCCTTTCGCCGGAAGCAGTTGTCCTTGCCCTCCGGGTACTCTTCGTAACCGCGCCTCTATCATTGGTTCAATTTGCAAGTATTATAGCGCCGTCCTGCATCGCTGTCAACGGCATTGTAAAATTTCAGCGAATTTTGGACCAGGGGCCGGGAAACGCCGCCGTCCCTGTGCAGTTTGCACCGGAACGGCGGCGGTCTGACGTCAAAGCATCCCGCTCAGGACAGCTTTGCGGGCGCCTTCCCGCGGATATGAACCATGCCCATCACCATGCCGGTGAGTGCGAAGAGGGCGATTGCGTTGGGGATAACCATGAGGTTGTTGAACATGTCGGTGAGCTCCCACACCAGATCGTTGCTCATCAGGGTGCCAAGGAAGATGAACACCAGCGCGATGACGGAATAGATGACGGAGGCAGTCTTTTTGCCCAGCTTCTTGCCGAAGAGGTAGATGACGTTGATCTTGCCGAACATATTCCAGCTGAGCACCGTGGAGAAAGCGAAGAAGAACAGGCAGATGGCTACGAAGATGGAGCCGATCTGAGCGCCAAACACGGAGCCGAAGGCGTTCTGGGCCAGATTGCTCTTGGTCAGGCCGCTGGCGGCAACCGCGCCGCACTCGGCCAGAGGGCCGTCCGCGGTGTAGAGGGTGGAGATAATGACCAGCGCGTTGAGGGTGAGCACCACGAACGTGTCAATAAACACGCCGATCATGGCAACCACACCCTGATCGTGGGGGTCTTTCACATTGGCCTGAGCGTGGGCGTGGGGGGTGGAGCCCATGCCGGCCTCGTTGGAGAACAGGCCTCGCTTGGCGCCCTGACTGATGGCGGCCTTGATCGCATAGCCGAAGCCGCCGCCGATGATGGCCTGGGGCTGGAACGCATACTTGAAAATCATGGCGAAAGTAGCAGGGATATAGGTGATGCGGACGATGAGCACCGCAATGCCGCCCAGCAGGAAGATGACTGCCATGATGGGGACGAGTTTCTCGGTGACGGAGGCCAGCCGCTGGACGCCGCCGATGAAGATGATGGCGCAGATGATGACCAGAATGACGCCAACGATCCAAGAGGGGATGCCGAAGGCGGTCTGGAAGGTGGAGCCGATGGAGTTGGACTGCACCATGCAGCCGAAGAAGCCCAGTGCCAGAATGATGGCCACGGCGAAGAACCCGGCGAGGAATTTGCCGAAGCCGCCCTTGAACGCGGTGGTGATGTAGTAGACGGGGCCGCCGTGAACGGTTCCGTCCTTGTCAATCTTGCGGGTTTTGACGGCCAGCGTGGCCTCGGCATAGATGGTAGCCATGCCGAAGAAGGCGATGACCCACATCCAGAAAATAGCCCCGGGGCCGCCGGTGAGAATGGCACCGGAGGCGCCCACGATGTTGCCCGTGCCCACCTGAGCGGCAATGGCGGTGGCCAGCGCCTGGAAGGAGCTCATGCCGCTCTCATGCTTCCGGCCCCGGAGGGTGAGGTTGCCGAACACCTTTTTCATGCCCTCGCCGAAGCAGCGCACCTGCACGAACCGGGTGTGGATGGAGTACCACAGACCCACGGCCACCAGCAGGAACACAAGGATGTAGTTCGACAGATATTCGTTGATTTTACAGGCGATGGGCAGCAGTACCGCTTCCAGATTTTCCAACATAACAGATCCCTCTCCTCTTTGATTGAGAAAAAGAACAGGCCGCGGAGAGCATGCTCCACGGCCCGGGAAAAACGGAAGGCACGACGGGGCGCGCGCCCCCGCCGGAATTTCGTCATCCTCTGTCCTTTTGCCTGAGAGATTGGCGGTGGCCTTATCCGGCCCGCTCGCTTTGCACCTTCGGCACTCAAACCATTGAGCTTCTCCAGAGTTACATCCGCGCACAGTCCTGATCCCGTCTGCGGGACACCTGAGAGTGTTACTCCTTCGGTAAGCCGAATGGCTGTTTTCCTGGGCGCTTCGTCTGTCCTGTTCGATTGTGATGGACATTATACCGCCAGTGGCGGACATTGTCAATAGAAAAGTTACGGCATTTTCCACAAAAAAGCAGCAGGACGCTCGTATATCGGGCACCCTGCTGCCTGAATCAGAGATCGGGGGATATGAGGGATATGTCCAAGCCTGCGGCAGTCATTAAGAAGTATATAAAAGCAGTAATACAGCAGGGCCAAACAAACTGCCGTTTTATTTACAATTTCCTCTTTTCTCTCCTTATACAATGTGGTATACTGTATAAGTTAAATTGGGTGTTTACGCCCGCAAGACGGATAGAAAGGACACAGAAGCTATGGGTCTGTTTTCAAAAATTTTCGGCACCCGCTCCGAGCGGGAGGTCAAGGCGATCAATCCCATCGTGGACAAGATCGAGGCCCTCGCCGACGAGTACAAGGCGCTGAGCGACCATGAGCTCCGGGCCAAGACCGACGAGTTCAAGGCGCGCCTTGCCAAGGGCGAGACGCTGGACGACATCCTGCCCGAGGCCTTCGCCGCCTGCCGCGAGGCGGACGAGCGCGTGCTGGGCATGCGGCCCTACCGGGTGCAGCTCATCGGCGGCATCATCCTCCATCAGGGGCGCATCGCCGAGATGAAGACCGGCGAGGGCAAGACGCTGGTGGCCACCCTCCCCGCCTACCTCAACGCCCTGTCCGGCAAGGGCGTCCACATCGTCACCGTCAACGACTATCTGGCCAAGCGTGACTCCGAGTGGATGGGCAAGGTCTACAAGTTCATGGGTCTGTCCGTTGGTCTTGTGATTCACGGACTCAATAAGGAAGAGAAGAAGGCCGCCTACGCCGCCGACATCACCTACGGCACCAACAACGAGTTCGGCTTCGACTACCTCCGGGACAACATGGCCATTTACGCCAACGAGCTGGTTCAGCGGGGTCACTCCTTCGCCATCGTGGACGAGGTAGACTCCATCCTTATCGACGAGGCCCGCACCCCCCTGATTATTTCCGGTCAGGGCGAGCAGTCCACCCAGCTCTACCAGCTGGCGGACAACTTCGCCGCCCGGCTGAAGATGCTCAAAGTGGCCGAGGTGGACGTGAAGGCCGAGGAGGCCACCGACCTCGACGCCGACTACGTGGTGGACGAGAAGGCCAAGACCGCCACCCTCACCGCCCGGGGCATCAAAAAGGCAGAGGAAGCCTTCAACGTGGAGAATCTCTCCGACCCGGAGAACACCACCCTCCTGCACCACATCAATCAGGCCATCAAGGCCCGTGGCATCATGAAGCGGGACATCGACTACGTGGTGAAGGACGGCGAGGTCATCATCGTCGATGAGTTCACCGGCCGTCTGATGTTCGGCCGCCGATACAACGAGGGTCTGCATCAGGCCATTGAGGCCAAGGAGCACGTCACCGTGGCCCGGGAGTCCAAGACGCTGGCCACCATCACTTTCCAGAACTACTTCCGCCTGTACGACAAGCTGTCCGGCATGACCGGTACCGCCATGACCGAAGAGGAGGAGTTCGGCACCATCTACTCGCTGGACATTGTGGAGATCCCCACCAACCGGCCCCTGGCCCGCGTGGACTGGCCCGACGTGGTGTACCAGACGGAGCAGGGCAAGTACAAGGCCATCGTGGAGCAGATCCGCACCTGCCATGAAAAAGGCCAGCCCGTGCTGGTGGGCACCGTATCCATCGAGATCTCCGAGCTGGTGAGCAAGATGCTCACCAAGGCCGGCATCAAGCACAACGTGCTGAACGCCAAGCACCACGAGAAGGAAGCGGAGATCGTGGCTCAGGCCGGTAAGTTCGGCGCCGTCACCGTGGCCACCAACATGGCCGGCCGTGGTACCGACATCATGCTGGGCGGCAACGCGGAGTACATGGCCAAGGCGGAGCTGCGCAAAAACGGCATGAGCGACGAGCTGCTGGCCGAGTGCGACGGCCACGCCGACACCGACAACGAGGAGATCCTCGCCGCCCGGAAAGCCTTTGCCGAGGCGGAGGCCAAGTACAAGGCCGAGATCCAGGCCGAGGCGGAGAAGGTACGCGCCGCAGGCGGTCTTTACATTCTGGGTACCGAGCGGCACGAGTCCCGCCGGATTGACAACCAGCTGCGCGGCCGCGCCGGCCGTCAGGGCGACCCCGGCGAGAGCCGGTTCTTCCTCTCTCTGGAGGATGACATTCTGCGGCTGTTCGGCTCCGAACGCATTCAGAACATGATGACATCGCTGGGCGTGGACGATGACACGCCGCTGGATCAGAAGATGCTGTCCAACGCTATCGAAAACGCCCAGAAGAAGGTGGAGTCCCGGAACTTCCAGACCCGTAAGACGGTGCTGGAGTACGACGACGTCATGAACACCCAGCGTGAGGTCATTTACAGCCAGCGCCGCAAGGTGCTGGACGGCGAGGACCTTCACGGCGCTATTGAAAATATGCTCAACTCCACCGTGTCCGGCCTTGTGTCCGGCCACATGGGCGAGCAGGCTCACATGGACGAGGAGGGCTTCCACGCCGCCTTCGGCCACCTGTCCGGGACGATGTTCACCAGCGAGCAGCTGCTGGATTACCAGAAGAAGGCCCCGTCCCTGTCCGGTGACGAGCTGACGGAGCAGATGACCCAGACCCTCAAGGACAACTACGCAAAGCGCGAGGCCCAGGTCAACGAGCTGCTGGCCCCGCTGTTCCGCGACGGCAAGGCCCCCATGCGGGAGCTGGAGCGCGTGGTACTGCTGCGAGTGGTAGACGAGTACTGGATGGACCACATTGACGCCATGCAGGAGCTGCGTCAGGGCATCGGTCTGCGGGCTTACGGCCAGTCCGACCCCGTGGTAGAGTACAAGCGCGAGGGCTATGACATGTTCGAGCAGATGATCGCCGCCATTCAGGAGGAGACGCTGACCCGGCTGTTCACCCTGCGGCTCAAGAGCAACGAGGAGATCCGCCGCGAGCGGGTGGCCAAGGTCACCGGCGAGTCCGGCGGCTCGGACAGCACCGTGAAGAAGCAGCCTGTGCGCAAGGTGCAGAAGATCGGCCGCAACGATCCCTGCCCCTGCGGCTCCGGTCTGAAGTGGAAAAAGTGCACCTGTCCGGAGTACCATAAGGACGTGCAGTAAGTTTTCCGCGCCCGGTGAGGGAAAGTGAGCAGAAGCGGCACTTTTTCCACAGGGCCGCAGAGCGGCCCCGGCGCGGGTGCGCCGCACAAGGTTTCGCAGCGCGAAACCTTGGCGCAGGCGGAATTCACTTCCGCCGAGCAGACTGAAACGGGGTCCCCGCGGGGCCAGACCCGTGGGGTGAAAAAGTGCACCTGTCCGGAGTACCATAAGGACGTGCAGTAAGTTTTCCGCGCCCGGTGAGGGAAAGTGAGCAGAAGCGGCACTTTTTCCACAGGGCCGCAGAGCGGCCCCGGCGCGGGTGCGCCGCACAAGGTTTCGCAGCGCGAAACCTTGGCGCAGGCGGAATTCACTTCCGCCGAGCAGACTGAAACGGGGTCCCCGCGGGGCCAGACCCGTGGGGTGAAAAAGTGCACCTGTCCGGAGTACCATAAGGACGTGCAGTAAGTTTTCCGCGCAAGCATCAACACGCAACGGAGGTAAACCATGTCCGTGATCCAATGCGAGCACAATGGCGTGATCTGCCAGCAATCTGAAAAAATTTCCGCCATCCCCGGCGTAGCTCACGGGTTTTCCACCCGGATCGGCGGCGTGTCTCAGGGCGTATACGAGTCGCTGAACCTGGGCCTGTCCCGGGGGGACGACCCGGACTGCGTCCGGGAGAACTACCGGCGGTTTCTGGCCGCCGTGGGCTGCACCGGCCGGAGCTACGCCATGTGCA
>CAYNEH010000097.1:0-6981 GCA_964396195.1 uncultured Oscillospiraceae bacterium | reverse complement strand
TTTTTCCTGTTGCCGGACGCAAAAAAGCGGCTTGTTTTTTGCAAAAAACAGGCCGTTTTTTTCGTTTAGTTGCACGCCTGTTGCATCAGGACCGCCGCCGCGGCCCCCTTGAGGTTCGCGTCCGGCCCGGAAGCGAGCCGCCAGTACCGGCCGTACACCCCCGTGCACAGCGCACGCAGCTCCCGCTGAAGCTCCCGGTTGTAGCGGGCAAATCTGAGGATGGTGGAGCCCTCCGTCATGATGGCGGCAGGCCGCTCCGGGCTGCCGCCCATGTCCCCCGTCACCACCACCGCCGTCAGCGCGGCGGCGATGTACCCGGCGGCCCGGGCGGTAAGGCCGCCCAGAATCGTTTCGATGGCCTCCGCGTCCTCCGCCCCGGCCCGGAGCCGCCGGAGCAGGCCGTCATCCTGCCCATCCAGCAGCGCCCCCGCGTCCCGAAGGTGCAGTTCACCCAGCGACTGTACCGCGGCGGCGCAGTCCGGCGAGAGCAGCCCCGCCCGAGCCGCGCCTTCGAGCGTCAGCGCCATCAGCCGCCCCAGATAGGCCCCGGAGGTCATCTTTTCCAGCGGGTTCCGCCCCGTCTCCTCCGATGCCGCGTCCAGCGCGAGGTCGAACTCTCCCCGTGGAAAAATGCCGCAGCCCCCGGCCTCCAGATTGACGATCATCCGCCGCCCGGCGGGGGCGGAAATACCCGCGATGCGCTCCGTCTGCTCCGGGTAGCAGATGTTCAGGCCGGTGCCCAGAATGAAGCCCACGATACCGTCGTACTCCGCCGGATTCTCTGTCAGGAAGCCGCTGAGCAGAGCGGCCGCCGTGTCATTGACCACGGCGCAGGCCGCCGGGGGCGTCCGGCCCGTGTCCGCCATATAGCGGGACAGCTCATGCCCCAGCAGCATCCCCACGCCGCCGGTCACCCGAACCTCCTTGTCGAAAAGCAGCACCCGGCCGTCCAGCTCCGGGGTAATCTCCGCCGGGAAGGAAAAGCAGAAACCAAGCGGCACTCCCGCCGGGAGCGCATCCAGCCGCCGGGACAGGGCTTCCAACATCTCCGCACGGGTCACCGGCGCTACGCTCCCCGGGGTGCGGTCGGTGACGTCCAGCTCCACCCGGGCTTTTCCGCGCTCCACCGTCACCAGCGCCGAGCGCAGGTTGGTGCCCCCCATGTCCAGCGCCGCCGCCCGCCCGTCGGCGGGCAGTCCGTCCCCAAGAACCAGGTAGGATGGCAGCATCATGAGGGTGGACGGCTCCCGCCGCAGACCCCGGGCCATTTCCTCCCGAAAGCGCTCGCACAGCGTCTCCGCCGGTGTTTCGCACACCATTCCATTGTCCCGAAGAAAATTCCCTGCCGCCCGCTTCTTGTCCATGTGCATTTTCTCCCCCGATTTGTTTTTTATCAGTTTACCACACATATTCTCCCCGCGCAATCTGTTGAATGTCAACTTAAAACGTGGTATACTACTATTATTTAACAAGGAGTATCCGCGCTCCGCGGATTATGGCAGGAGGGATCTTTCGTGAACACATCTCAGGAATACGCCGCCCTTCAGCGCCAGAACCAGGAATTGCAGCAAAAGCTCCGCCGCCAGCTCCTCCGGGACCTGTTCCACGGCGCACCGACAGCAGGCTCCACGCTGGACGAGATCAACGAATACTACGGCTACCATTTTCAGCCCGGCAGCTTCAACGTGCTGATTATCCAACTCAAGCCCCGGGAGCCCGATCCCCCCTACCCTTTGTCCACCGCGCTGGAGTGGGTGGACAGCGACGCCCGGATGTTCCTGAACTCCGTGGATCTGACGGAGCTGGAATCCCTCATCGAAGAGGATACAGTATACCTCTTCCTCAACTTCGCGGCCAAATTCGGCTCACAGGAGGGGGACGATATCCGCCACGCCGTGGATCGTCTCTACCACCACATGGACAGTTCCCGGCGCTACCGCCCCTTCTACTTCACGCTGGGTGACGGTCTTCCCACCCACAGCATTCTGGACTCGGGCGCAAGTCTGCTGTCCGCCCGCAACGCCGTGGACGAATACGGAGTAGGTCTCCATGTTAACCGTCACCACGACAGCGGTGAGCAGATGTACGCCATGGCCCAGATCATGAACATCCTCACTCCCGTCCGCCGGGCGCAGTTCGCCCACTACCTCAGCGCCGGCCAGCTGGAAGCCCTGCGCAAATGGGTGAACGAGGTCTTTGCGGACTGCCGCCCCTACCTGACGCGGTTCCCCACCATCATATTCCAGCTGCCGTACAAAATTCTGGATTTGTGTATGGACGTCTGCGGTGACGCCGTCAACGGCAACGCGGAGCTTCAGCAGATTCTCATCGATTGCCGCAGTGCCGTGGACAACCATCAGAAATACGATCAGCTGGCACAGGTGGTCTCCGCCGGGCTGGAGCGCTTTTACCACAAGTATACCCAAAGCGCCGGCAGCGCGGCCAACCCTGCCGTTCTTCAGTCCAAGACCTTCATGTGGAACAACTACATGAAAAAGCTCACGCTGGACGAGATTGCCGGGCAGGTTCACCTCAACCCTCAGTACTTCAGCGTCCTCTTCAAGCGGGAGACCGGCGAGTCCGCCATCACCTACCTGACCAACATCCGGGTGGAGCACGCCAAGCTGCTGCTCAAGGACACGTCCATCCCCGTCAACGAGGTGGCCCGCCGGGTGGGCTACGACGACCCGGACTATTTCAGCCGCCTGTTTCGCAAAGCCAACGGCATCACCCCCCGGCAGTACCGCACCGTCGTGAATAATCAATAGTCTTGTGCATTCCGTACAATTGTGCTCGTGCAAAAAAAGCACAAGCACTTTTTGTATTTTTTTCACAACGAGTTTTTTCAAGACAATAATTATCAATAAATTTTCTGGATTATCTAAGAATCCTCCATTGTGATGAATCGTACAAATCTGTTAAAATTGTGACAGTGGGCAATGCGGTTATTGACATATGGTTTACAGTTATATTTCCGCATCGCCCGCCAAACAATTTCAAGGAGGAAAAAAGATGAAAAAGTGGAACAAGCTCTTTGCTCTGCTGATGGCTCTGGTCATGGTCCTGAGTCTGGCTGCCTGCGGCAGCAGCAGCACCAGCACCGACAGCAGCGAAGCCCCCTCTGAAGACAGCAGCAGCGCGCCCTCTGAAGACGGCGGCGAGGCCACCGGCACCAAGACCTTCGTCTTCGGTTCCGACGCCAACTGCAATACCTTCGACGTGGCCACCGACCTGCAGACCAACTCTGCCCGCGCCCTGGTCAACAGCGTGATGCAGACTCTGTGGACTGTCGGCAAGGACGGCACCGTCACCGACGTTCTGGCTGAGAGCCACGAGTGGACCGGCGATCTGGAGCTGACCGTTCACCTGCGCTCCGGCATCACCTACTCCAACGGCAACGCCTTCACCTCTGACGATGTGCTGTTCAACCTGGAGCATCTGCGCGACTCCGGCCGCACCGCTTCCATGGTGTCCTGCGTTGACTTCGACAAGACCACCTGCCCCGATGACAACACCATCGTCATCGCCATGAGCACCTATGACGCCGGCTTCTATGACGTTATGGCCTGCTGCTTCCTGATGGACCGCGAGACCTGCGAGGCCGACGGCTGGAACTACGGCTGGCTGTACGGCACCGGCCCGTATAAGCTGAAGGGCGACGGCGTGTCCGACAAGTCCGGCTGGGAAGAGTCCGTCCAGTACACTCTGGTCCGCAACGACACCTACTGGGGCGAGGCTCCCTACTATGATGAAATCATCGTGAAGTTCTACTCCGAGGAGTCCACCCGCTACGCCGACCTGCAGGCCGGCAACCTGGACGCCGCTTATCTGACCGAGGCTTCCTATGTCAACAACCTGTCCAACGGCGCCATCAGCGGCGCTTCTCTGGTGCAGACCACCACGCAGGCCTGCTATGGCTTCCAGCTCGCCGCCGGTGCGGACTCCGTCGGTACTTTTGCTGACATCAACATCCGCAAGGCGTTCGCTCACGGCATCAACATCGAAGAGATGATCACCGTTCTGGGCGAGGGCATGTACAAGGTCGCCACCTCCATTCTGGGCGAGGACAACTGGGCCTACGAGAACGTGGGTACCTATGAGTACGACCCCGACTACGCCAAGGAGTGCCTGGCCGCCGCCGGTTACTCCGTTGACAACCCCCTGACCGTTACCATCGTGGCTGAGTCCACCGCCTTCAACCAGGCCCTTGCCACCCAGGCTCAGGCCTCTCTGGCCCAGATCGGCATCAACCTTGACCTCTCCGGCATGGGCGACTTCGCCACCATTCTCCCCACCCTGCTCTCCGGCCAGCAGCAGCTGGGCATCGGCGGCCCCTCCAACGGTGCCGGCAATGACCCCGCCTCCCTGCTCCAGCAGCTTGGCCCCCTGTCCGACAACGTCCTGCAGCGTCAGAACGACGAGACTGCCACCGACCTGTTCAACCGCGGCGCCTCCAGCCGCGATCAGGCTGAGCGCGTCGAGATCTACAAGGAGTATCAGGAGTACATCCACGACAACTACCTGTATATCCCGATGTGGTACGACACCAAGAACTACGGCGTGATGGACGGCCACACTTCCTTCGCGGCCGCTCTGGACAGCAGCAACCAGCTCAACCCCACTCTGCTGACTGACTGAGTTCATCCCGTCTCAACAGACCGACAGTTAAGCTAAGCAAGGAAGCGTGGCGGCGGATTTCCGCCGCCACGCTTCCTTAAAATTCCGACATTGCCCCGAGGAGGGAGAGCCAATGCTCAAATACATCGTCCGGCGTCTTCTGCTCATCATCCCCGTGCTGTTGGGCGCCATCATTATCATTTTTACCATCAATTATTTCTCCACCACCGACCCCGCTATGATCAAGCTGGGCCTGAAGGCCAATGACCCGGTCCTTCTGGCCGAAATGCGCCATGAAATGGGCATCGATCGGCCCTATATCGTCCAACTGGGCGAATACCTGATCAACCTGTGCAAGGGTGATCTGGGTGATTCCTACGTCTATTCCAAGACTGTTGCCGAGCTGATCGGCAGCCGCGTTCCCAATACCCTGAAGATCAGCCTTGGTGCTATTCTGATTTCGATTTGTCTGGGCATACCGCTGGGACTGGCGGCCGCCCTTCATCAAAATTCCTTTGTCGACTACCTGACCTCTATTCTGGCTATCCTGCTCACCGCCATCCCCGGCTTCCTGGTGGCCGTGGTGCTGGTGCAGTACTTCGCCGTCAAGCTGGGCTGGTTCCCGGTATCCGGCGCGGGCGAGGGCATCCGGAGCTTCATCCTGCCCACCATCGCCGCCGGTATCGGCTCGCTGGCGCAGAACGCCCGTATGACCCGTTCCTCCGTCCTTGAGGTCATCCGGCAGGACTACGTCCGCACCGCCCGGGCCAAGGGCATCGCCGAGGGCAAGGTAGTCACCCGCCACGTGCTGAAGAACGCCCTGATCCCCATCCTCACCATGGTGGGCAACGGCATGGGTGCCGCCATGGCCGGCTCCATTCTGGTGGAAATGATCTTCCAGATCCCCGGCATGGGCATGCTGATCAACAGCTCCATCAACAACAAGGACTTCATCACCGTGCAGGGCTGCGTGCTGGTGTGCGCCATCGTGGTGTGCGTGATGAATCTGCTGACCGACCTGGCCTACGCCGCCGTTGACCCCCGCATCAAGGCTCAGTACACCGCCGGGAGCAAGACCAAGAAAAAGGCGTCTGACGCCAAGGAGGTGGCCTGAACATGAGCAAATCCGCAAATACCGCCGTGAAGGGCGAGCCCGGCGCCCTGAAAAAGCGCAGCTACTGGGGCGAGGTCTGGCATCAGCTCAAGAAGAACCCCGTGTCCGTCATCTGTCTTATCTTTCTGGCCGTCCTCGTCGCGGCCACCATTCTGGCCACCTGGATTGCCCCCTATGATTACACGCAGCAGGATCTGATGCTCCGCTTTGCCAAGCCCAGTCTCCAGCACATCATGGGCTGTGACGCTTACGGCCGCGATCTGTTCTCCCGCCTGCTGGTGGGCGGCCGCTACTCCCTGATGGTGGCCGTCATCTCCGTGGCCATGGGCATCGTGCTGGGCATGATTATCGGCGCTCTGTGCGGCTTCTTCGGCAAGACGCTGGATAACGTGCTCATGCGCTTTATGGATGTCATCATGGCCATCCCCGGCATGATGCTGGCCATCTGCATCTCCGTTGCCCTTGGCTCCGGCGTGTGGCAGACCGCTCTGGCCATCGCCGCCGGCACTATTCCCGTCATCGCCCGTCAGCTCCGCGGCTCCACCCTGCTGATTCACGATCAGGAGTACATCGAGGCCGCCCGCACCTTCGGCGAGGGCAGCGGCCGCATCATCCTCACCCACGTGATTCCGAACTGCCTTGCCCCCATCATCGTGCAGTCCACCCTGTACCTCGGCGGCTCCATCATGGCCATCGCCGGCCTGTCCTTCATCGGTCTGGGCGTTCTGGAGCCTACTCCCGAGTGGGGCTCTATTCTGAACTACGGCCTGGACAACGTGTCCATGCTGGCCGACCGCTGGCACACCATCGTGTTTCCCGCCCTGTTCATCATCCTGACCATGCTGGCCTTCAACCTGCTGGGCGACGGCCTCCGGGACGCTATGGATCCCCGGATGCGCAAGTAATGAGGAGGCAGCGAAATTATGAGCTTACTGAAAATTGAGGATCTTGTGATCCATTTCAAGTCCGAAAGCGGCGACGTTCACGCCGTCAACGGCGTGTCCCTGTCGGTGGACGCCGGCAAGACGCTGGGCCTCGTGGGCGAGACCGGCGCCGGCAAGACCACCACCGCTCTGGGCATCCTGCGGCTGGTTCCCGAGCCCGGCGAGGTGCTGGGCGGCACCATCACCTACAAGGACAAGGACATCATGACCATGTCCGAGAAGGAAGTGCAGGACATCCGGGGCAACGAGATCTCCATGATCTTCCAGGACCCCATGACCGCCCTGAACCCTGTCATGACCGTGGGC
>CAYNEH010000096.1:0-7105 GCA_964396195.1 uncultured Oscillospiraceae bacterium | reverse complement strand
CGATCAGGCTCATATCATAGCCCAGATCCGACGGCTTTTTGAAGCTGAGCTTGAGAGGATCCACGCCCAGTCCGATGTCCTCAGAGATGTCATGGGTCACGCCCCAGGTTTTCTGGTTGTTGGGCACATTGGGGTTCAGCACATAGTCCGGGTTCATGGCGCGGGCATAATAGTGGTCCTCCGGATCCCAGATTTTATACCGCAGATCCGGTCCCACCGAATGCCATCCGAACCACCAGTCCACCATTTCCGCGGTGACCCCCGGCATAAACGTCGAGTTCGCCACAAAGCCGGTGCCGTTGGGCGCTACCGTAAACCCAACCTCCAGCTTCACATCTCCGCGCAGGAAATCATTTCGGTTTTCAATGGGCGTTGCCAGTGCCGGGTCCGCCATAGGGCCATGCCAGATCTCCAGCTTTTCCTGGGGGATGGGCGCCATCTCCCGATAGTAATACTTGGCATAGGGCAGTTTCTTTTCTTCTTCCGTAATTGGTACCATTGATGCGTCCTCCTGTTCGCTCGTTTTCTTATGTGATTATTATATAATTTTTATCGACAAAGTGCAAGGATGAACAAAGAAAGCAAGCAAAATCCAAGAAATGCGCAGAAAGAGCATATTTTTTCAATACGCTCCGTTCAGCCCGCCGGAAAAGGCTTTGCCTTTTTCGACGAGCTAAAAGCGCGGCACAAGCCGCGCTTTTGGGGACAAGGGACAGAATTGTCAGGGGTTCGGGCCGTGACCGGGCAGGGGCGCGCCGTCCTCCGGCGTCCAGTGGGCCAGAACGGTGCCGCGTTTGACGGACACCACGGCGGCCTGCCCCAGAAACTCGTTGCTGACCCCGAGCGGGCAGTCGCAGGTGAACACGCCGTCCGTCAGGGGGTACTTCAGCCCGGTGAGCGTGACGCCCTCCGCTTTTTCTCCCCATGCGAAGAGGGACAGCATCCCCCGGTGATCGGGGGAGAAGGTCAGTGCGCCGTTATGGACGGCGGTAAGGACGGCGTCCGGCCCGATGAGGAAGGGGGCGCAGCCCTGCCGGGCCGTCCACGCCAGCAGCTGGAGATTGCCGATGGTGTGATCCAGCCGTCCGCCCAGCCCGCCGTACAGCAGGAACCGGCGGCAGTCCCGGGCGAGGCCTTCCCGAATGGCCAGCATCATGTCGGTGTCGTCCTTTTCCGGCGGATGGCGCACCACGTCCACCCCCTCGGGTACACGGCCCAGCGAGTCGAAGTCACCCACGGCCAGATGGGGGCGCAGACCCCAGCGAGCCAGTTGGTCGAACCCGCCGTCGGCGGCGATGACAAAGGCGTCCGGCTCGATAGTGGGGCAGGGCCGGGCGCCGTAGTCCCCCGCGCCGAAAATGTAACAGGTTTTTGCCATGGCGTGTGCCTCCCGGAATTTGGTGTCTCCATCCTACGGCAAAGGGAGCGGGCTGTCAAGCGGGGAAGGGGAGCAAAAAAGCGCCCGGCCCGGAGGGGCGGGGCGCTTGGGGGGAGGTGGGATTTTACTTAAGGCAGCACCGCATAATTCGGCAAGAGCGATTTGCGAGCAAATTTTGCTTCCGAATGAGGCGCATTGATTACCCATTCCAAAAATAAAAACCTCATCCTGACGGATGAGGGAAAAGGCCGGTTCAGCGGCCCGGCGCGGGTGCGCCGTTGCAAGCGCTTGGGCGACGAGGCCCGAACTCGCTTCCCGGCATCCCACGAATGGCGGAGCCATTCGCGGGAACCCTGCCTGTACCTCCGGATTTCATGTGCTTCGCACGGGTGGAGGCAGCGAGTTCGGTGCTGCATACCGTTCATTCCAAAAATAAAAACCTCATCCTGACGGATGAGGTCTTTATTTTTGGAGCGAGTGACGAGGCTCGAACTCGCTACCTCCACCTTGGCAAGGTGGCGCTCTACCAGATGAGCTACACTCGCAACGACAAAAAGGATTTTACCAACACTAACCCAATTTGTCAAGAGAAAAATGCGGTTTTTGAAAAAAAGTTTTCAGCCTTCCGGCTCAGCGGTCTCGGCATCACTCTGCGCACCGGACAGGTCGGCATCATAATCCACGCAGTCCGGGTAAAGGTCGCCGTTCCACAGGTAGCCCAGCGCCGTCAGCTCCAGATCGGTATACAGCTGCGGCTCCTCCGCCGTGAGCAGCAGATGCCGGTAGCCCGCGCCGGTGTCCACGATGAGCCAGCAGGTGTCCCCCAGGCTGTCCATGCCGGTGACGAGGGTCACATCAATCTCGGCCAGCTGGAACAGCAGCTCCAGCGCCAGCGTGTGGGCCAGCTGGTTGGAGTCTGCCCCGGAGAGGGCACTGTACGGGTCGCTGGCCCCGCCGGGGTCCATGGCGGAGGTGTTGGTCTGAAGGATAGCGGTCAGCTCCCGGGGAGTGTAGCTTTCCCCGGCGGGAGGAGCAGCCCCCAGCAGCTGCCGGGCCAGCACCAGCAGGTCTACCGACCGCTCCGTCAGCTTTGCCTGGCTCTCCGGCCACCGGAATGTCACCTCAATGATGCGCTGTGCCCCGCTGTCCGGATAGACGGCCACGGAGATGTCCGGCATGCCGAAGGCGGACTGGGCGGTGTCGTAATAGGCCTGCACGGCCATGGCGCGGACGGCGCTCTCGTCGCCGGTGAAGTAGGAGGAACGCAGCACCAGCGAGGAGGAGAAGGTGCTGATGGCCTGCTGCAGCTTTTGACGGATGGAGGAGGTGCCGGTGACCAGTTGGATGGCGTCCACCTCCTGAGCGGTGTGGGAGTAGGTCAGTGACACCGTCACCTCATAATAGGAGACGATGCGGGCAGACTGGCAGTCGATGCTCTCCACGGCGAAGGACCCCAACGGATCCTCCTGCATGACTTCCTGACAGGCGGCGTCCAGATCGGCATCCACATCGGTGGTGTAGTTGTAGAGCCGCACCACGCCCTGCTCCGCGTGCTCGTTGACGAAGTAGAGAATGGCGTCCACAAGGCCGCGGTATGTTTCCGCCCGGAGGGTGGAGGAATCTTCCGTCACGGTGTACTCCACGTGCTCCACCGACGAGGAATAGGAGCGCTGGAGCATGGAGGCGCAGCCGGACAGCAGCATTGCCATGGCCAGCAGCAGGGCGGTGAGACGCAGTTTCATTCCGGGGGGCCTCCTTTGGATTTGAGTCAGATCAGAAGCCCAGCTCCTGATCCACGATGACGATCTCCATCTCGGGGGTGAGGGCGGGCTTGCGCCAGTAGATGGTCATAGCGGCGCAGATGCGCTCCGGGCTCTTGCAGTCGTAGCAGTGGTCGGCATGGACGGCACAGGGAGTCTTTTTCTCCAGCCGCCGGGCGTTTTTCGGGCCGGCAATGTTTCGGGCCCGCCAGACGGCCCCGTTGAGGTCGGGGGCGATTTTGTTCACGCCGATGATGAAATATACCTTCTCGTGGCCGAACAGGCCGGAGGCCAGCCGGTTGCCGCCGCCGTCGATGTTGACCAGCTCCCCGGTCTCGGCCACGCCGTTGAGGGAGCAGATGTAGATCTGGGCATCGGTGGCGTCCTTGGGGATGACATTGTGTTCCTTGTCCCAGTGCCAGATGCAGGTGTTGTGGGCGGAAAGGCGCTCGTACAGGCCCATGTCCCGGACGGTCTGGGAGCCGCCGAAGCCGATGGTGCGGCCGTCCAGCGCCCCGTCCAGATAGGCACAGCATTCCTCCGCCGTGGCGAAGTACGTGGTCTGAAAGCCCTCGGCCTCCAGATTTTTGCGGAGCAGTCCGATGTCGGCCATAATGATCCCTCCAGTGAAAAATATGTAATGACGATTTGATTACAGCCCGTTTTTATTATACTGCCGGAAGCCGTCCCCCAGCACCTCATGGGCGTTGCACACGATGAGGAAGGCGTCCGGGTCGATCTCCTTGACGGCGGCCTTGATGGCGGCAATCTCCCGCTGCTTGAACGCGCACATGAGAACCTTTTTCTCTGTGCCGGTATAGGCCCCCTGCCCGTGGAGGATGGTGACGCCCCGCTCCAGATTGTTGACGATGGCGGAGCAGATCTCCTCGTTCCTGTCGCTGATGATGTAGGCCACCTTGGCGGTGTCAAGGCCGTAGAGGATGCCGTCCATGGCCAGCGTGGAGATGTACAGAGCGATGAAGCCGTACAGGGCGGTGTTAAGGTTTCGGAAGAACAGGGCGGTGACCACAATGACGGACAGGTCGATGGCCATGAGCAGCTTGCCCATGGGCAGCCACGCCAGCTTGAGCTTCAGCAGCCGGGCGGCCAGATCGGTGCCGCCGGTGGTGGATCCCTCCAGAAAGATCACGCCCAGCGAGCCGCCCAGCAGCAGGCCGCCGATGATGCAGGCCAGCAGCGGCTCCATGGGCTGCCAGTCGTACAGCGGGGTGAGGATGTCGATGAACACCGATGAGATGAACATGGTGTAGAGAGAGGACACCAGCAGCTTGCCGCCGATGAACTTCCACCCCAGCAGGAACAGGGGGATGTTCAGCACAATGACGGTGACGCCCACGGGAATGACAGGGAACACCCGGTTGATGATCTGGGCGATGCCGGTGATGCCGCCGAAGGCGATGCCGTTGGGGTCGAAGCACCAGACGTAGGCCAGCGCGTACACCAGCGAGGCCAGCGTGAGCAGCGCGGCGGTGCGGACCACGCCGCCCAGACGTGAGTTTGTCTTCATATGGGTTCCTCCTTTATGCCTTTCTCAGGCGGAATGGGTCACAGCAGGGTCATCTGTGTCTCGCCCCGGTCTTCCTCCTTGAGGAGTGCTCCGGCGATGGGCAGCGAGCGGGCGCGGTAGCGCCCGGCATTGACGATAGCTGTGTCTGACAGCGGCTTCACCCAGTCTACTTTGTATTTGGGCTTGAGGGTCATGACGTTGACGCCCTGGGTGGAGCGGGTGGTCTTGGGGTTGAGGGAGGCGGTGTGGAAGATGACCGCCCGGCCCTCGGTGGAGCACACGGCCATCTCCATGTCCTCGGCAAGGAGAAAGGCGGCGGCCAGCGGGGATTTGTCGGAGTAGGCGCCGGTGAGCTTTTTCCGGCGGGTCTGGGTCTGGTAGGCGGACAGCTCCACCCGGGCGGCCTTGCCGTTTTCAAAGAAGAACAGCAGGCTGGCGGAGTAGTCGCCGGGGGCGCAGGCCCAGAGGAACTTCTCCTCCGGATCCATGCCAAGCTTGGTGGGCAGATAGTCGCCCAGCAGGCTGGCCTTGGAGTCGTCGAAGTCGGACAGGCGGGTCTTGTAGCACTGCTGCCTGTCGGTGAACACCAGCAGCTCGTCCCGGTTGGTGCCCTCCCACTGGAGGAAGGAGCCGTCCCCCTCCTTGTACTTCTGCTCCCCGCTCATGCGCAGGGACTGGGGGGTGATCTTCTTGAAGTAGCCCTCCCTGGAGATGAACACGTTTACCGGGTAGTCAGGGGTCTCGTCCTCGGGGTCCGGCTCGGCCTCCAGCTGGTGCTCGTAGATGATCTCCGTCCGGCGGGGGACGCTGTACTTTTTCTTTACGTTCTCCAGCTCACCGGTGATGATGGCCTTGATGCGGGCGGGGGAGTCGATGATGTCCTTCAGGTCAGCGATTTCCGCCTCCAGCGCGTCCACCTCTTCGATGCGCCTGAGGATATATTCCTTGTTGATGTTGCGCAGTTTGATGTCTGCCACGTATTCCGCCTGGATCTGGTCGATGCCGAAGCCGATCATCAGGTTGGGCACCACCTCGGCGTCTTCCTCCGTCTCCCGGATGATCCGGATGGCCTTGTCGATGTCCAGCAGGATGCGCTTGAGGCCCTTGAGGAGGTGGAGCTTGTCCTCCTTTTTCTTACATGCGAAGTAGGTGCGGCGGCGGACACCGTCCATCCGCCATGCCGTCCACTCGTCAAGAATCTCACGCACGCCCATGACGCGGGGCATTCCGGCAATGAGGATGTTGAAGTTGCAGGAGAAGGTGTCCTGAAGGGGAGTGACCTTGAACAGCCGGGCCATGAGCTTGTCCGGGTCGACCCCGCGCTTGAGGTCGATGGTGAGCTTCAGACCGTTGAGGTCGGTCTCGTCCCGCATGTCGGCAATCTCCTTGACCTTGCCGGCTTTGACCAGCTCCGCCACCTTGTCCAGAATGGCTTCCACGGTGGTGGAGTACGGAATCTCATAAATTTCGATGAGGTTTTCCGCCTTGACATAGCGCCACTTGGCCCGCAGCTTCAGGGGGCCGCGGCCGGTGCGATAGATGTCGGCGAGGGTCGCGGCATCATAGAGCAGCTGGCCGCCGGTGGAGAAGTCCGGGGCCTTGAGGATGCCCAGCAGGTCCACATCGGGATCCTTCAGGTAGGCGATGGTGGCGTCGCACACCTCCGCCAGATTGAAGCCGCAGATGTTGCTGGCCATGCCCACGGCGATGCCCATGTTGGACGACACCAGCACATTGGGGAAGGTGGTGGGCAGCAGGGTTGGCTCCTGCAGCTTGCCGTCATAGTTGGGGACGAAGTCTACCGCGTCCTGGTCGATATCCCGGAACAGCTCCTGACAGATGCCGTCCAGCCGGACCTCGGTGTAGCGGCTGGCGGCCCACGCCATGTCCCGGGAGTAGACCTTGCCGAAGTTGCCCTTGGAGTCCACCAGCGGGTGGAGCAGGGCGCCGTAGCCCCGGGAGAGACGCACCATGGTGTCATAAATAGCGGCGTCTCCGTGGGGGTTGAGCTTCATGGTCTGGCCCACCACGTTGGCGCTCTTGGTGCGGCTGCCGCCCAGCAGGTGCATCTGGTACATGGTGTACAGCAGTTTGCGGTGGCTGGGCTTGAAGCCGTCGATCTCCGGGATGGCCCGGGAGACGATGACGCTCATGGCGTAGGGCATATAGTTGACCTCAAGCGTCTCGGTGATGGGCTGTTCCAGCACCTGAGCCCGCAGGCCCATGACGTTGGGGTTGTCAATCTTTTTCGGTCCTTCGTCAGGGGATTTCTTTTTTGGCATTGGGATTCCTCTTTTCTTTCACGAAAGAAGCAACGGGGGTTCGCCCCCGGGGCGACATCCCGTATTCGCCGGAAGTGCGGCGAGGGATTTTGAGCGTCCTCCGCGGACGCGGAGCGGCAGGTTTCGCCTGCGGGCGAGTTCCTTTTCGCACGTGCGA
>CAYNEH010000095.1:0-7106 GCA_964396195.1 uncultured Oscillospiraceae bacterium | reverse complement strand
TATACCATCTCCCCAGCGAAATCAACCGGAGGGCCTTCCGCTGAAATCTCCATGGGCACAAAAAAATCGCTCTATTCTGTGACGAATAGAGCGATTTTGATTGGCAGCGGATGAAGGATTCGAACCCTCACAAACAGAGTCAGAGTCTGGTGTGCTACCTTTACACTAATCCGCTATATGTGCCCGCTGTTGCAGGCGCAGGTATTATTATAGCAAATGAAATGCATTTGTCAACACAAAATTTCAGAAAAAACAAATTTTTTATTTACGCGTTTCTCTTCCCCGTCCGCGGAAATTCAAACTCCCGGATGCAGCGCCCACTCTCCCGAAAAAAAATCGCCGGGAGAAACGTTTCCGTCTCTCCCGGCGTACTTTTCCGCGTCAGGCGTAGAATGCGTGGCCGCCAATGGTAGCCACATAGGACCGATTCTTGGATGCATAGCAGCTCAGGCCGGCCCGGTTGAAGAACAGCACGTTGTCCAGCGCCTCGGCACCGTCCATCGCCAGCTTGGCGGCGATGACGCTCTCCTCGTTGGGCTCCCGGTAAATGGAACCGCTGGAGGCGGGGCCGAACTGGTTCTTCTGGAAGATCACATCGTAAACGGTGTCGGGGAACCGGCTGCTGCGCACCCGGTTGAGCACCACGTTGGCCACGGCGATCTTGCCGAGCAGGGGCTGGTTGCCGCTCTCGCAGGACACGATGCGGGACAGCCAGTAGAGGTCATCGGCGTTGTAGTAGGACGTTCCGTCCTCCAGATAGCCAACCTCCGCGCTGCGGGTCAGGTGGACAAGTCCGGTGTCCGCATCGTACTCAGCGGTCAGGTTCATGGCCTCCGCCACCACACGGATGGGGACGGCCACTGCGCCGTTGAGACGAATTACCGCGTCTTCCACATAAAGATAACGACCGTTGGCGACAACGTAACGCTGTCCCGCCTGTGCCGTCATCGTCAGGGTATCCAGCACTGTCACGGTTTCGCCCTCCATGAGGGCATCCTCGTCCCCTTCGACCGGGGCGGCAGCTTCCGTTACCACCGAGGCTTCCGCCGTCACGGTGGCAGTTCCGTAGCCGTCATCCTCTACGATGGTCGTACTGTCGATCAGGGGCAGTATGGAACTCAGGGTCACGTAGTACGTACCGCTGATGCTCTGAGCGTCCACATGTTCAAGAGGCTCGCCGTCCAGATAGAATACCGCTGTCGGTTCGGTCTGCTCAAGGAGCACTTCCGAGGTATCCGGCTCCCCCTCCGGCAGCGCTTCTGCGGCGTAAGCCACCGTTGCCAGAGGTGCAATCAGACCGAAGGCCAGCATTATACTGGCGATACGAATCTTCATCGAATCTCTCCTTGTTGCAATTTGTCATCAAATTGTAACCACATTGTAACCGATTTTAAACTCTTTTGCAAGAGCTTAGTATTGTGCACATCGTCCAAAATTCAGTTTACCATATCTCCTTGTCAATATAGAGTATCAACAAATTTGCTGGTAAAATCAGTGGCAGCCGGTGTCTTACGGAAATTTTTTTGCTCATAATCTGGTGCTTTTCAGCTGTCTCCGGGGTCAGGAAAACAATGGTTGATACGATATCATAAGCTGTGCGAAACAGGACATGCGCGCATCGGTTACAAAAAAAGTCCGCCGCAGAATTTTGCAATTCCGCGGCGGGCCTTTGGGAAAGAAAAGAGAGTAGAGTAAGGAAAAGCTCAGATCATGTCGCCGAAGAAGGTCTTCTTCAGGTCAGAGTAGCTGTTGTAGGGCACGGGGGGCTCGGGCTGATCGGCGGGATAGACGGAGTTGACGCTCATGTACCACGGAGTGTCAGTGCAGGGTCCGTCGGTCTCGGGGAACTCATCCAGATTCATCGGGCCGGAGAACTGGCTCCACTCGGTCCAGGAGGTGCCCACCGGGGTCTTGAACATGGGGTAAACACGCATGCGCCAGATCTTCCAGCCGTCCTCTTCCTTGATGAAGTCCGCGCCGTACTTGCTCCACGCCCAGATTGCGCCCTGTCCCGGCTCGCGGTCAGCGCGGGGGAAGGTCTCGTGTCCGGGGGACCACCAGGCGCCCCGGGCGGTCTTGCCGTCAGCGGCCACTTCGATGATGGGAGTGTCAAGGTGATGGAAGAACACGGCGCCCTTCATCTTCTCCTCGGCGCCCTCGTCGCCGCGGTCAAAGTGATGCTCAAGGTAGCACTTCTTCACGCTCTCATAGCCATAGTACTTGCCCCAGGGCATCTCGAGGATATCGTCCTCGCGCTGCGCCCAGAACTTGACATAGTCCTTGTGACGGAAAGCGGCGTGATAGTTGACATAGCGGCTCATCAGGTTTGCGCAGATGGTGACGGCCTCAAGGCGGTCGATCTTCAGCTGCATCTCGTCCAGCTTCTGGACCAGTTCTTCATTCGTCATGGTAATACCTCCTCAGGTAGATTTACAGTTTCGCGTTAAGGGACCGGTCTCCGTCTCAGGCCCGCTGGCCGTCGAACAGAGAGGAATGTCCCTTGTGGAAATTGGCCCCGTAGAAGCGGCCGTCCTCCTCGACAACGCCGAAGAAGGTCAGGTCGCAGTCATGGGGAAAGGTGTTGAAAAACAGATACTTGTCGTCCACCACGTGGCCCCACTTGAAAGCGGAGCAGCCGTGGTCTTCGCCGTCCAGCGTACCGGTGATCTGTCCGTCCGGCGCGACATGGATGTCCAGCACGATATAGCGCTCCCCGATGGGGGTGTGCATCGTGCAGCGATAGGTTCCGGAAAGTTCCATGATTATTGCCTCCTTATTTATATCGTTCCGTCCAGCAGAGCCGCAATGGCCTCCTGGACTTCGCTCTGTCCGCGCAGATACAGCGCGCCGTGCTCCGCGCCGGATACCTCCAGCCAGCTTTTCGGCCCGGAGTAGGCGTCATACGCCGTTTTGGAAAATTCGGCTGGCAGGTAGCTGTCCGCTTCCCCGGCGAGAAATACCGCCGGAAGGCTCGCCTTCCGAACCGTCTCCGTCAGGTCCACATCGTCCAGCCCGTAGCCGGCCGTCCGCTCCATTTTGGAGTTGATGAGATTCAGCAGCGGGAAGGTGGGCAGGCGGAACCAGTTGCCCATTTCGTATTGGGCCACCTCCCGGAGAGAACCGTAGGCGCTCTCCGCCACGATGCCGCACACCGTCGCGTCCAGCAGGCCGTTGCCCGCCGCAGTCAGCACTGCGCCCGCACCCATCCCCACACCGTGGAGATAGATCTGGCGGCTGCCCAGCGTTTCCGCGGCGTAGTCAACCCACGCAGCCACGTCGAACTGCTCAAACAGGCCGTAGCTCAGATAGGTCCCCTCGCTGCCGCCGCTGGCGCGGGCATCGGTGAGCAGCACGTTGCACCCCTGAGTCTCGTACCACGGCGCGTAAAGAAAATCGCCGGTGCTGTTCACCGCGTAGCTCTGGAACACGATGACCGTGCGGTCAAAGCCGCAGTCATAGTACAGTCCGTGCAGCTTCGTACCGTCCTGCGAGATTACATCGCAGCGATCGGCCAGATGCCGGTCCCGCCAGGAGTCGTACTGCTCCTGTAAGGGCTTGAGCTCGTCGGAGACCGCCGTATCTACAGACAGACGGCTGTTGCTCTCGATGATTTCGGCGGCGTTTTCATCGGTGTAGGCGACAAATGCGTCATAGTAGGCATTGGTCAGTGCCACACCCCACCAGCAGGCCACAAAGATCAGGACGACCGCCATCAGAATGCCGTAGACAATGTTCTGCTTCCGGCTGTACTCCCGCGGTTTGTCGCTGCGGAAAGGGAGCGTGAATTTTTTCATCTTCGTTCCCCTCCTCACATGGCGATCTGCATTCCGAAGAGCTCCTTCACCTGGATGCTCTCCTCCTGCTCGCTGAGCCAGGCTTCCACCCGCTCATCCTGCAGAAGCTGCCGCGCGCTCAGCTCGGCGGCAGATACATCAGCACCGCAGTAATAGATTACCCACAGGCCGTCGGCCGACGCACTGACGGTGGTATCCCCGCTCTGGCGGGCGGAATCGAACAGCCAGCTGTCCAGCGTCTCGGGCAGATCACCCTTGCACACGCTGTCAAGTCTGCCGCCGTCCGCGGCACTTTCATGCTCGGAATAGCGCACAGCCAGATCGGCAAAGGCCGTCTCGTCGCCGCCGTTCGCCGCCCAGCGCTCCATCAGCAGCTCCGCACGCGCCTGCATGTCGGTCAGCTGGGTATCGCCGGTCTCACCGGTGAAGCGATCTGTTGCTGCGGCAAACCAGATTACCCGGATGTCAGCCGTAGAATAGTCATCCAGCTCCGGGTGCTCCGCCGCATAGGCCGCGGCCTCCTCCTGCGTGGGCTGGAGGGAGGCGGTCACGGCGGCACGCACTGCGTCCGCCCCCGTCTCCCGCAGCAGCTGCTTTTTGTAGTTGGCGGCGGTGACGCTGTAGCCGTAGTAGGAATGGACATAGTCGTCCAGATCGATCCCGCTGGTCTCGCACTCAGCATCCGCATCAGCCAGGCGCTGGGCATACTCCGGCAGATCCTCCGCCTCCAGCGAGATACCGTACTCGTCGGCCTGCGCCAGCAGGGCCTCGGTCTGGCGGAGCGTTTCCTCGGCCTGAAGTCGGAAGTAGTCCTCCCACGTCTGGCCGTCCTCCCGCTGCTGCTTGTCCAGCGCGCGGTCGGTGTCCAGTCCAAGGGCATCCAGTTCGTCGTAGTGCTCATCCACATAGTTCAGATAGCTCTCGTAGTACCAGTAGTTGAACTGCGCGGACGTGTACTTCGTCCCGCCCACCGACAGCGCGGGGATGAACCGCTGCAAAATACCGCCGTACAGCAGGATTGCAAACAGGATCAGCGGCAGGAATACAAGGTATCGCGGCAGCTTTGCCAGACGCTCTTTCATGGATGCCCCTCCGATTTTTGCTGATTGCTTCAGATTGCCGTCTTCCGGCGTTTACTCCTCCACGGGGATCGTGTCGCCGATCTTATATTCGTCGCAGTTGGTGGCACAGCAGACATACTCCGGCGCCTCATGGAAGCGGATGAAGAATGCCTTGGCCGTGTTCGCGTAGGCCAGCGTCGCATTGATGGCCATGGGGTGGGTCATAAGGCCGGACAGCAGCATTACCTTGCCCGGCTCCACCGCGGGCACGGTGACCAGCGGCATCTTGTCCACGTCGAACATGTGGGGGTCGCCCTCAGACTGGACGGACAGGTAAATGCGGTCGCCCTTTACCTCCGGCGCAAAGTACAGGTCGCAGGCCGGGCTCTTCTCGCCGACGCGGAAGGGGGCGTGATAGGCGTTGAACATGCCCTTGGGGCCGACGTTCATAAAGCACACGGCCGGACGGATGGCGACGGCAAAGGCGGCGATCATCCAGTTGGGGCAGTGGTTGACGAACTTGACCACGCTCTGGCCGGCGCTGCGCTCCTTGACCTCAGCCACGGCACGGGGCAGAGCGGAGGGCTCCCAGTGATAGTCGCGGGCGACGAAGGTACCGTCGGGCTTGTAGACGTCCTCCATCTGCATTCCATAGCGCTCGGCCATCTCGTTGACGTCGATCACGACCGGGAATTTTTCATTTGCACTCACAGAAGATCATCCTTTCAGGGATATACCGGGGGGCAGAAAACTGCCCCCCGGGCGGGAATTGAAATTTGGATTAGTACAGCAGGATGGCCATCGCCACGCCGATCAGGCTGAACACCACGGGGATGCAGACGGTCAGCACAAACACGTGACCATAGGACTCCTTGTGGGTGGTCTGGAACATAGCCATGGAGCCGGCCACAGAACCGGAGTGAGGCAGGGAGTCGAAGGTGGTGGCAGACATGACCAGGATACGGTGCAGGGCAGCGGGGTTGACGCCGGGCATCGCCAGGAAGGTCTCGGAGAACATACCCAGCCACATCATCATACCGGCCACGCCGTCGGCGCACAGAGCGGCGACCAGAGCGATGGACAGGAAGGCGGTCAGGTACGGGTTCAGGTTGATGGTCATAATCAGCTGCTTCAGCGGCTCGAAGCAGGCGGAAGCGCTGGTCACGTTGCCGAAGCCGTACACGCAGCCGGCCATGAACATAAAGGGAACGATCTCCATGGGGCCGCAGCTGATGATGTTCTTCATGGTGATCTTATGGATGCACACATCCCAGTTGGCAACGATCATGAACGCGCAGCAGATCCACATGGACACGCAGATGCCGCGGGCGCTGGGCATCTTGAACACGTTGATCATAATGAAGGACAGCACGAGGACGCCGGCCAGAGGGGCAATGCCCTTCCACATGGCGGGCACTTCCACCTCGCCGAAGCGGCCTTCCTTGGCCACGTTGATACCGGCCATACCGGAACCCGGCTCCACGAAGTGCTCACCGCGGCGGCGGGAACGGCGGATGATGTAGGACAGGTACAGCATGGCAAGCACCAGGCCGACGAGGGCGCAGACGATGCCCATCAGGGGCGCGGCGTAAATAGTGGTGTGCAGGAAGGTGGTGGGCAGCACGTTGGGCATGGCAGTCACACCGGGAAGGCAGAAGGAAATCAGCGGCGGGATGCCCATGCAGGAGGCATAGCCGATGCTGATGGGCATGTCAGCCGCGCGCATCAGAGCCAGGGCAATGGGGGCCACCAGAACGTAGGTGCTGATGCCGGCGATCTGGATGATGGCGGTCAGCACGATAATAATGATAGGAGCACGGTTGGCACCGATCAGCCGAACCATATTGTCCGCGATGGCGTTGCCGGACTTGGTCTCTCTCATCAGGAAGGCGAAGAGGCCGGCGGACAGATAGACCATTGCGTTATTGATGACGAAGTTGCCGATACCCGTGGGGAACACGGTGAAGATTGCTTCTGCCCAGCCGTCCGACGCGCCCAGCGCGACGACCATAGCCGCCGCCAGGGCGGCCAGTGCGGTGTTAAAGCCGCGATAGCACAGCAGAATGAATACAACGATACCGAGGACCAGGAAGATTGCTGCTACCGGTACACTTGTAAACATGAGTCATTCTCTCTCCTTTGCTTACCCTCGGTTGACAAGGGCAAATACGCTTTCCGGCGGCCCTGATGGGTGCCGGCGGCGTCATCGTCCTTGGTGGGCGTCAGCCCACCGGTGTCCTCTTCCTTGCCA
>CAYNEH010000094.1:0-7183 GCA_964396195.1 uncultured Oscillospiraceae bacterium | reverse complement strand
GGTCTTGTTGTTGGTGTCAAAGCAGCCCAGCATGATGGTGTCCGACCCGCCCATATCCGCCACGCCCAGCAGCAGACAGGTATACACGCCCTCCCGCCGGGTGTAGACCACCGGGGTGGGCGTGGCGGACGGCTCCGGGCTCTCCGAAGCGTCCGGCTCGACGGAGGGCTGAGCCGTATTGTCCGGCTCCTGCGAGGTGACGGGGAAGGTCACCTGATCCTCTACATCCGGCGGGCGGATGAATGCCTTGTAGGCGATGAACAGGCCCACGATGATGATGGACAGAATGACGATGACGATATAGAGGAACTTCAGAAAGCTGAAGAAAGGATTGCGCTTTTTCCGCTTGTTCTGCGCGCCGCCGGTCTGGCGGGTGGTTCGGGTGGCCATGGGGAGCAGCTCCTTATTTAAAAACGCGCCCCGGCTGGGGCGGCAGTGGATTATGTCAACTTTTGCAACAGGGGTAGTATAACCTAGAGTCTGTCGCAAAAGCAAGTCCTAATTGTAAACAATTCCTACCCCTTTTGCCGGGGATATTTTGCACTTGACACGGCATACCGCCGCCGTTATAATCAAACTGTCTCAAATGAAACAGTTTGGAGAGAAATATGGAGGATATACGCAGATTATCGGAGCACTGGCTGTTCCGGGACGTGGGGCCGGAACCGATGGCGCGGCTGCTGTCCGGCGCGGAGCGCCTGACCGTCCCCCGGAGCCGCACGGTGTACACTCCCCACCGCTTCCGGCGGTGTCTGGGCGTGCTGCTCCAGGGGCGCATCCGGGTGAGCAAGGATGCGCTGGTGGTGTCCACGCTGGCGGCGGGGGACGTGTTCGGCGCGGCGGCGCTGTTTACCGACAGCGAGGACTACGCCACCACCCTCACCGCCCTGACGGACTGTGATCTGGTGCTGCTGCCCCAGGAAAACGTAGCCCGGCTGCTCCGGGAGAGTCCGGAGTTCGCGGAAAACTACGTGCGCTACCTGTCCGGCCGCATCCAGTTCCTCAGTTCCCGGCTGGATGCCGTGTCCGCCGGCAGCGCCGAGCGCAAGCTGGCCCAGTACCTGCTGTCCGCCGCCGGGGAAACGGACTGTGTGTCCATGTCCGCCACTCAGCTTTCCGCGCGCATCGGCATCGGGCGGGCCACCCTGTACCGGGCTTTCGAGGCGCTGGAACGGGACGGCGTTATCCGCCGGGAGGGGAAGCATATCCACATCCTCTGCCGGGAAAAATTAAATCATTAAGTACAAAAAGGAAAGGAATCTCTGCAATGAAACACAAGAAACTGCTTGCTCTGCTGCTGGCCCTGTCCATGGTGTTCGCCCTCACCGCCTGCAAAAAAAGCGCGGAGGAGCCCGCCGTCTCCCCATCTGGTGACGTGACCGAGTCCGCCGAGCCCTCCGAGTCCCCCAGTGCGGAGACTGTCGAGCCGCCCGCCCCCGCCATGGGTGAAGACGTGCGCCTTGCCGTCCTGTCCGGTCCCACCGGCATCGGCGCGGCCAAGCTGCTCTCCGACAGCGACGCGGGAACCACTGTCAACGCCTACGACTACACCATCGCCGCCGACAACAGCGAGCTGGTGGCCGGTCTCACCAGCTCCGACCCCGCCTTTGACATCGCCACCGTGGCCTCCAACGTGGCGGTCAACCTCTACAACAAGACCGACGGCGGCGTGAAAATCATCGCGCTGGGCACGCTGGGCGTGCTCCACATTCTGGAGAGCGGCGGCAATGAGACCGTCAGCTCCGTAGCCGATTTGGCGGGCAAGACCATCTGGGCCGTGGGTCAGGGGGCAAACCCGGAGTATATTCTGCGCTACATTCTCAGCGAGAACGGCCTTGACCCGGATAAGGACGTGACCATCCTGTTCGCCGATGCCACCGAGATCACCCAGAAGCTCATGACCGGCGAGGCCGAGGTAGCCATGCTGCCCGTACCCGCCGCCACCGCCGCCATCATCAAGAGCGAGGGCAAGGTCCGCGCCGCGCTGGACATGACCGAGGAGTGGGACGCCCTGAACACCGGCAGCCAGCTCATCATGACCGCCGTTGTGGCCCGGACGGAGTTCATCGAGCAGCACCCCGACGCCGTTGCCGTCTTCCTTGAGGAGTACGCCGCGTCCATCGACTATGTGAACAACAACGTGGACGACGCCGCCGAGCTGGTGGCGGGCTTCGGCATCACTCCCTCCGCCCCCATCGCCAAGCAGGCCATCCCCCAGTGCCACCTGACCTATATCGCCGGGAAGGATATGGCCCCCGCCATCTCCGGCTACTACGACATTCTCTGGCAGGCCGACCCCGCTGCGGTGGGCGGCTCCCTGCCTGACGACGGCATCTACTATGTCCCCTAACGCCGCGAAAAAGCTCATAAAAATCATCATACCCCCGGCCTTCTGGCTGGGGGTATGGTCGATTGCGGCCCTTCTGGTGGGGCGGGATCTGCTGCTGCCCTCACCGTGGGCGGTGTGGCAGGCGCTGACCCGGCTGGCCGGGACGGCGCCCCTCTGGCTGGCCGCCCTGTCCACACTGGGGCGGATTTTCGGCGGACTGCTGCTGGGCTGCGCATTCGGGACGGCGCTGGGCTGCCTGACCTACCGCTTCCGTTGGGCCCGGCTCCTGCTGGCTCCGGCCGTCCGGGTGGTGCGGGCCACGCCGGTGGTATGCTTCATCCTGCTGGTCTACCTGTGGGTGGCCCGGGCCGATATCCCCGGCATGATTGCCGCCCTCATGGTGATGCCCGTCATCTGGAGCAGCGTGGACACCGGCCTGCACGCCGCAGACATCAAACTGTTGGAAATGGCCCGGGCCTACCGCTTTTCCCGGTGGAAGACCGCCCGGCTCATCTACATACCCTCCCTGCGCCCCTTTTTCACAAGCGGCTTCCTCACGGCCATGGGCCTTGCGTGGAAGTCCGGCGTGGCCGCGGAGGTCATCTGCCCGCCGAAGCTGGCCATCGGGACGGAGATCTCTCACGCCCGGACGGCGCTGGAGACGCCGGAGCTTTTCGCGTGGACACTGGTCATCATCGCGCTGTCACTGGGGCTGGAACGTCTGCTCCGGCGGCTGCTCAACAGAAAGGGGGCGCCGGCATGATCCGCATTCGGGATGTGTCCCTGTCCTACGGGGACAAGGCCGTACTGGAACATTTTTCGCTGGATATCCCGCTGGACGGCCTTACCGCCCTCACCGGGCCGTCCGGCTGCGGCAAGACCACCCTGCTGCGGGTACTGGCCGGGCTGGAAACGCCTCAAAGCGGATCTGTTACCGGCCTTGACCCGAAGCGGGCGGCGTTTCTGTTTCAGGAAAACCGCCTGCTGCCGTGGCGGACGGCTGAGCAGCACATCACCGATGTGCTGCCCCGGGAGCGCCGGGATGAGGCAGCAAAATGGCTGGCCTTTGCCGAGCTCACCGGCGAAGAGAACCGCCTGCCCGACCAGCTGTCCGGCGGCATGGCCCGGCGGCTGGCGCTGGCTCGGTGCGCGGCGCTGGGCGGAGACGCGCTGCTGCTGGACGAGCCATTCACCGGCGTGGATCAGGAGCGCCGGGGGCGCATTCTGGAACGTTTGCAGGCGCTGGGCACGCCGGTGCTGCTGGCCTCACACGAGCCGGACGTGCTGGCCCGGTGCAGCTGCATCATCGAGCTGACCGGCACGCCGCTGGCGGCGGTGTAAGCGCCGCTCAGGCTCTTCCCCGCCGGAAAACCAGCCGGAACAGTGCCCGGGCGATTGGCCCGGCCACAATGAGCTGAAGGGGCAGCGCCATGACGAAGTTGCGGCAGTAGGTGACCAGATAGTTGGGCACAAACTGGCTGGTGAAGCCGTATCCGTGCCAGACACCGAGAATGCTGGCCAGCGCCACCTGACAGATTACCGTGAAGGTCTGGATGGCGAAAATAATGGCGATGGGACGGTCCGTGGGCCGCACCACCCGAAAGGCCAGCCGCTTGGCGATGTGGCCGGAAATAAAATAGGCACAAAGGAAAATGATGACGAACTCCAGCCACATCCCACGCAGCGCGACAAGGAAGGTGGCGTTGGTAAAGCTGCCGGACGCCAGCACGGTGTTATAGAGTGTCATGACGTACACCATGATCCACGCGGTGACGGCGGTAAAAATAACGGATTCGGTTTTTGTTTCTGGCATTTCTGGTACTTCCTTTCTGTGTTTCCTCATACCCTCGATCGACAAGGGCAGATACGGTTTTTCGGGGCTGAAATAACAGCCAGCTTCGTTTTTCTCGTTGCCGGGCGACAGCCCGGCTGCCTCGTCATCCTCGCTGACCGCCGTTTCCGCGCCCGAAAAACTCCGAAGGACTTTCCGGCGAGCAATGATGGGGGACAGCAAGGAAGAGGACACCGGTTGGCTGACGCCCACCAAGGACGATGACGCCGCCGGCGCCTATCAGGGCCGCCGGAAAGCGTATTTGCCCTTGTCGATCGAGGGTGTTTTCGCGCAAAAAAAGAAATGCCCCTCCGCCGTCCGACATTGGCAGAGTGACATTTAGTGTCCTGAAAATATAAGGCTGCAGATCCCGGCATCCCGCCGGGATCTTTATTTATTATAGCAGTTTTCCGCGCGGATGGCAAGGGGAAACCTTCCGGCCAAACAGACGAAAAATGCAGCCGTGAAACCCTCTGCGGCGGCGTTTTTTCCTCATCCCGGCCCCTCCCCCCGGGGCAGCGCGGTGCGTAAGTGTGAAAAAGCGGCACAGCCTGAGCTGTGCCGCTTTCTGACATACGGGATGATTTACTTGATGGTCTTGGTCTTGACCTCTTCGTCCAGCAGAGCGGAGAACTCTTCCAGCGACATAGCGCCAAGATCGCCGCCGGAGCGGTGACGGGGGGAGACGGTAGCGTTCTCCATATCCCGGTCGCCCACGACCAGCATATAGGGCACTTTCTCCAGCGTAGCCTCGCGGATCTTCTTGCCGATCTTCTCGTTGCGCTGATCCACCTCAACGCGGAAGCCCTGAGCGTCCAGCTTGGCGGCCACTTCTTTGGCATAGTCGGCGGCGCGGTCAGTGACGGGCAGCACCTTCACCTGCACGGGGGCCAGCCACGCGGGGAACGCACCGGCAAAGTGCTCGGTGATGACGCCGATAAACCGCTCGATGGAACCCAGCACCACGCGGTGGAGCATGACGGGGCGGTGCTTCTGGCCGTCCTCGCCGATATACTCCAGTTCAAACCGCTCGGGGAGCTGGGAGTCCAGCTGGACGGTACCGCACTGCCACGTACGGCCCAGAGAGTCGGACAGATGGAAGTCCAGCTTCGGGCCATAGAACGCGCCGTCGCCCTCGTTGATCTCGTACTCCTTGCCCATCTCGGTGATGGCTTCCTTCAGGATGTCCTGGTTGTGCTCCCACTGCTCCACGGTGCCGATGTGATCCTCGGGCATGGTGGACAGCTCGATCTTATAGGGCAGGCCGAATACGGAATAGACCTCGTCAAACAGCTGAACCACGTACTTGAGCTCGTCCTTGAGCTGCTCCTGCGTCATAAAGATGTGGGCGTCGTCCTGCGTGAAGCAGCGCACACGGAACAGGCCGTGGAGGGCGCCGGACAGCTCGTGGCGGTGGACAAGGCCCAGCTCGCCCACGCGCATGGGCAGGTCGCGGTAGGAGTGGGGCTGGCTGGCGTACACCAGCATGCCGCCGGGGCAGTTCATGGGCTTGACGGCGTAGTCCTCGCCGTCGATGACGGTGGTGTACATGTTCTCCTTGTAGTGATCCCAGTGGCCGGAGCGCTCCCACAGGCGGCGGTTCAGGATGATGGGGGTAGAAACCTCCACATAGCCGTAGCGCTTGTGAACCTCACGCCAGTATTCAATCAGGGTGTTTTTCAGCACCATGCCCTTCGGCAGGAAGAAGGGGAAGCCGGGGCCCTCCTCGGTGAGCATAAACAGGCCCAGCTCACGACCCAGCTTGCGGTGGTCGCGTTTTTTGGCCTCCTCGATCTTGGCCAGATACTCGTCCAGCTCCTCCTTCTTGGGGAAGGCCACGCCGTAAATGCGCTGGAGGGTCTCCCGGTTGGAGTCACCCCGCCAGTAGGCGGCGTTGCAGGCAGTGAGCTTGATGGCGTTGCCCTTGATGCGGCCGGTGGAGTCCAGATGGGGGCCTGCACACAGGTCAGTAAACTCGCCCTGCTTGTAGAAGGAGATAACTGCGTCCTCGGGCAGATCCCGAATCAGCTCTACTTTGTAGGGCTCGCCCTTCTCCTCCATGAACTTGATGGCTTCTTCGCGGGGCAGCTCAAAGCGCTCCAGCTTGAGCTTTTCCTTGCAGATCTTGCGCATCTCGGCTTCCAGCTCGGCCATCTGATCTTCGGTAAAGGGCTCGGGGGTGTCGAAATCATAGTAGAAGCCGTTCTCAATGGCGGGCCCAATGGCCAGCTTCACCTCGGGGTGAAGCCGCTTCATAGCCTGTGCCAGCACATGGGAGCAGGTATGCCAATAGGTCTTGCGGTATGTCTCGTTTTCAAAGGTATACTGGTTGTTTTCTTCGGACATGATTATTCCTCCTTGTAGTGAGGGGTGAGCAATAAAAAATCACCCCTGAAAAAATCAGGGGTGAGATGATCTGCGTGATCCGCACGTCTTCCCACGGTTCCACCCTGCTTGCCAGAAGCGCTGAGCCGTCGCGAGCGCGTCGCCGCAAATTTCATATCACTCCATTTCCCGCAAAGCGGAAAAAGCCGTTCATTCCATTGCGGCTCCTTTTCCAAATCGAAACCGTCCGTTTCGATTTGGAGAGGACGAGCAGCGTAGTGAACAAGCACCAATTTCATTGGTGCGCGTGATACGAAGCTTGTGAGGACGAGATTGCGAGCAGGCGAAGCGTGACATCATACCGTCTGGCCGCTCGTGTCTCTGTAACGGGAGAAACCCGTCCCGGTCATCCCGGGCCGCTCCGGAGTGGTACCGCCCGCCGCCGTCACAGGGTGCTTTCACCAAGCGCACCCCTCTCTGGGAGCCGCTGTGCGGGTTCTTCTCCGTCGTCGCATTTAACGGAAAGACTATATCACCGGGCGGGGAAATTGTCAAGGGGGAAGGGGGCAAAGGCCCCTTCCCCTTTTTTCTTCTTTCGAAAGAAGAGAAACGTCAGGTTTCGCCTGACGGCGAGTTACTTTCTGTATGAACAGAAAGTAACCAAAGAATCACTTAGGGAGAAAACGCGGATTCGACTT
>CAYNEH010000093.1:0-7231 GCA_964396195.1 uncultured Oscillospiraceae bacterium | reverse complement strand
CTTTATTCCTTCAGTTTTTTCAGCCGGGCAAGCAGGAACTGCGCGCACAGGCCGGTAAACAGGCCGGTGAGGATACCGGACACCATGAGGATTGGCAGGTAGACCGCGACGGCGGGGGTGCGGGTGATGAACACCGCCGCCCCGATCTGGCCGATGTTGTGGGCCATTGCCCCCAGCACGGAGCACACCCACATCTGCTTTTCCGTCAGGACGCGGGAGATGAGGACGGACACCACATAGCAGCACAGGCCGCCGGACAGGCTGTAAAAAATGGTCATGCCGCCGGAGAACAGACTGCCCAGCAGCACCCGGGCCAGCAGGATCATGGCCGCCGGGCCGGGGCCGAGGGCGAACACCGCATACACTGTGATGATATTGGCAAGGCCCAGCTTGATGCCGGGGACGGGGGCAAGCGGGGGCAGCTGGGCCTCCAGCACGAAAATGGTCAGCGCCACGGCGGTGAGCACCGCCATGTACGTCAGCTTTCGGACTCCTGCGTTTTTCATCCCGTCACCCCGTCAAAATCAGTTTCCGCCCCCGGCCCCTCCAGCCGGATGACCAGACCGTTGGGCAGGCAGACGATGGGCACCGCCCCGGTGGAGATCCACCCCTGGCGGACACACACCTGATCCGGGCAGTCGGCGTGGGACACGCAGATCCGCCCCCGCTCCGCCGTAACGGTGTTGCTCCCCGCCGGGCCGGTGACGGTGAACTCCTCCGTCCCCGTCAGCGCTGCGAGGTCAATGGTGCGGATCAGCTTCCCGTCCTGATACACCCGGGCCACCGTCCCCTCCGCCGTTTTCCGGCTGAGGGCAAAGGCCCCGGCGGCGGACGCCGCCAGCAGCAGGGCGATGAGGATCACCCAGAATTTTGTGCTTTTCACCGGCGGATCACCTGCAATTCATGGTCCTCCCAGTCGCCGTAGAGGGAGAAGCAGTCCTCCAGCCCCTCGGTGATGGCAACGGCGCCGCCGTCGTCGATGAGAATAAAGTCAAAGCCGCCGTTCATGCGCCAGTACTCCGCCGCCTTATCCGCCCCCATGACGAACAGAGCGGTGGACAGGCCGTCGGCCAGCACGCCGCTGTCCGCCACGATGGTGACGGACTCAAGGCCGTTTTTCGCCGGGCGGCCGGTGGCCGGGTCGATGATGTGCCAGTAAATCTTTCCGTCCTCTTCGAAGTACCGCTCATACCCGCCGGAGGTGACGACCGCCTTGTCCGCCACGGACAGCACAGCAGCGTAACCGCTGCCCTCCGGATCCTGCACGGCCACCTGCCAGAGAGAGTCGTCCGGCTTTGTGCCCAGCGTCTGCACATTGCCGCCGAGGCTGATGATGGCGGAGGTCACCCCTGCCGCCCGGAAGCACTCCATGACCCGGTCGCCGGTGTAGCCCTTGGCCACCGCGCCCAGATCAAGCTCCATGCCGTCCGGGACGGTGAGGGCATCGCCGTCCAGCGCAATCTTTGTATAATCCACCCGGGCCAGCAGCCCGGTCAGCTCGTCCTCCCCGGGCACCCGGTAGTTTCCGTTGGTGAAGCCCCAGGCGGACACCACCGGGTAGATGGTCACGTCCAGAGCTCCGTCCGTGCTGCCGCACAGGTCAAGCGCGGTTCGGAGCAGGGACGCGGTGTCATCGGACACGGTGATCCTCTCCCCGCCGCTGTGATTGGCGGCGTAGATCTCACTCTCCTCATCAGTGACGGACAGGAGCTTTTCCAACGACAGAATGGTCTCCTCCCCGCTGTCCAGCGCCGTCTGTCCATCCGGGCCGTACACCGTCAGGTCCATGATGGTGTCCATGGCCAGCACGGTGCGGGTGGACTTATCCGTCCCCGGGTCGGACGCGGGGGCGCTCCCCTGCCCGGCGCAGCCGGTCAGCAGAAGGAGGGCGAGAAGCAAGGCGGTCAGGCGGGAAAATTTCATGGCTTTAGTCCTTTCGGAGAAATTGCGGTCAGTTCAGCGCCTTTTTCAGGGCGGCGCTGACGGCGTTCATAATGCTCTTGGAGCTGCAGACGGCTCCGCTGACGGCGGAGACATTGATGCTCCGGGCAGAGAGGATGGCGGACCTCGCTGCCCCGGCGGGGGCCATGTACTCGTCGTCATCCCCGCATCTGACGGCTGTTATGAATATCATAGCAGAATCCTCCGTGCCGTCAAGCCGAGGGACGCAATTTCTCCCGGAGCAGCGGGTCAGATCAGTCCGGCACGGCCGCTCAGGCGGAGACGGTACTCTTGCCGCAAGTGTCAATACGCGTGCTCTTGTTTTGATGTTTTTCACAATTACAGGCCACGCCGCCGCCCGATTTTGTCGATTTTCCCGCATTTTGCCTTTTTTCTGCTTGACAGGGCGGAAACTTCGATGGTAGGATAGCCCTGAAAATTCCAGTATTTTAGAATCCACGCCGGACATTCCGGACACATTGAAAGGCAGGCGCGGCACTATGGACTTTCTGCGTGAAAACCGCGGGCTTCAGGCCATTTTCCAGCCCATGCAGGAGGGCATCCTCATCATCGACTCAGCGGCACGCATCGTCTTTGCCAATCAGGCATACCTCGACTTTCTCGGCATGAGCTGGGAGGACATTCGGGGCCAGGTGCTCCGGGAGATCCGCCCGGGGGCTCGCCTGCCGGAGGTGCTGGCCACGGGCAGGCCCATCCTCCACGCCCCGCGGATGGAGAAGCAGGACGAAATCTACTTCGTCAACATGTACCCCATCAAGGAGGACGGAGCGGTCATCGGCGGGCTTTCGGTGGTGACATTTCTCAAAGACGCCTACGACTTTCAGAGTGAGCTGGAAGCCTACGAAAAGCGGAACAAGCAGGTACTCCGCCGGGTAAACAAGGCCAATTCCGCCCGGTACACCTTCGATTCCATTGTCGCGGCGGCGGAAAACTCCCGGGCGTCTCTCCAGCTGGCCCGGAAGGCGGCGGCCACCGAAGCATCGGTGATGCTGGCATCGGAGAGCGGCACCGGCAAGGAGCTGTACGCACAGGCCATCCACAACGCCAGCGCACGGAAAAACGAGGTGTTCGTGGCCATCAACTGTGCCAATTTCAACGCGAACACATTGGAATCGGAGCTGTTCGGCTACGTGGAGGGCGCGTTCACCGGGGCGAAAAAGGGCGGCAAGATCGGCCTGTTCGAGGCCGCCAGCGGCGGTACGCTGTTTCTGGACGAGGTGTCCGAAATGGACTACGCCCTTCAGGCCAAGCTCCTCCGGGCCATTCAGGAGGGGCGCATCCGTCCGGTGGGCGGCGTCAACGAGATTGAAGTAGACGTGCGGCTCATCTGCGCGTCCAATGCCGACCTCAGCGCCTACATCGAGGAGGGCAAGTTCCGCCGGGACCTCTACTACCGCCTGTCCACCTTCCAGATCCGCATTCCCCCTCTGCGGGAGCGTCGGGAGGACATCCCCGCCCTGACGGAGGAGCTGCTGGCCGACCTGTCCAAAAAGCTCAAGCGCTCCGTCACCATCACCGACGAAGCCCTGCGCTGCCTCACCGTCCACGACTGGCCCGGCAATGTGCGGGAGCTGCGCAACGTGCTGGAATTCTCCGCATACCTGTCCGACAACGGTACCATCGTGCAGGATTCCCTGCCGGAGCACATCGTCCGCCCCGCCATGGAGCAGCCGGAAATCACCCTGTCCCAGCGGGTGCGTGTGTTCGAGCAGGCGGAGATCAACAAGCTGCTGCTGAAAAACGGCACGGATCTGGCGGGCAAGAAAAAAACCGCAAAGCAGCTGGGCGTATCCCTCGCAACGCTGTACAACAAGCTGGCACCGCTGGACTTCTAAAATTCTGGAACACCATTCTAAAAAGTTGGAACCCTTGTAATTTCACACAAAAAGCGGCGTTTTGCCCCGACTTTCTTCGGCTCGATTCTAATTTTCTGGAATCGAGCCGTTTTATCTCCGGCCGGTCTTTTCGAAAACTGCCCGGAAACACTGGCTTTCCGGGTATTCCTTTGTGCATTTTTATCTTGGCACGGCTCTTGCATTATACTTTTGGTGTAGCTACAACGCGGCCGCGTTGATCGAAAAAAAGAAAAAAGAGGAGGAACCAAAATGCAAACCGCACTTGCCATTCTCGGATTTGTGACCGTCATCGTCATGCTGATCCTGATCATGACGAAGAAAGCCTCTCCTGCCGTGGCGCTCATCGCCGTCCCCTTTATCACGGGCATCATCGCCTGCTTCTTCATGAAGGTCGTTCCCGAGGGCGCGCCCGAAGGCACAGAGGGCGTGGTGGATTTCTTCGCCAACCTCAAGTCTCTGGGCGGCATGATCGCCGGTAAATCCGGCATCGGCGCCGTGGCTGCCACCGGCGTCATGTTCATCTTCTCCATCCTGTTCTTCGGCATTCTCACCGATGCCGGCACTTTCCGCCCCATCATCGGCGGCATCACCAAGCTGGTGGGCACCAACCCCGTGCTCATCGCCATCGGCACCGCCATCATGGCAATGGTTGTCCATCTGGACGGCTCCGGTGCCGTCACCTTCCTGATCTGCATCCCCCCGCTGGTCCCGCTGTATGACGCCGTCGGCATGAAGCGCACCACGCTGGCCACCATCGTGGCCATGGCCGCCGGCACCATGAACATCCTGCCCTGGGGCGGCCCCACCCTCCGCGCCGCCAACGCCCTTCAGGTGGACGTGGTCAAGGATCTGTTTCTTCCCGTGCTGCCCGCTGTCGTCGTCGGTCTGGTGTGCGTGATCATCTTCGCCGCCCTGCTGGGTCTGCGTGAGAAGCGCCGTCTGGGCGATGTGGTGCTCAACAAAGTCGAGTACAAGGCCGCCGAGCTCACCGACGAGGAGAAGGCCCTCGCCCGTCCTCACCTGTTCTGGGTCAACGTCATTCTCATCATCCTGGCCATCGTGGCCCTGCTGTTCTCCGGCTTCACCCCCGCCGTCGTCTTTATGCTGGCCTACGTCGTGGCCACCGTCATCAACTACCCGAAGGTCGCCGACACCAAGGCCCGGGTGGATGCCCACGCCAAGAGCGCCATCATGATGTGCTCCGTTCTGTTCGCCGCCGGCGCGTTCTGCGGCATTATGAAGGGCACCGGCATGATCACCGAGATGGCCAACGTCCTCGTGTCCATCATTCCCCAGTCTCTGGGCCGCTTCTTCCCCGTCATCACCGGCGTCATCGCCATGCCCGCCTCCCTGCTGTTTGACCCCGACTCCTTCTACTACGGCGTGCTGCCCGTGCTGGCCCAGACTGCCGAGGGCTTCGGCGTGGCCGGCGTCAACGTGGCTCAGGCCGCCATCCTCGGCCAGATGACCACCGGCTTCCCCGTCTCCCCGCTGACCCCCGCCACCTTCCTGCTGGTTGGCCTGTCCGGCGTGGATCTGGGCGAGCATCAGAAGAAGACCATCCCCCTGTCTTTTGCCCTCACCATCATCATGCTGATCGTCGGCGTCATCACCGGCGGCATCACCATCTGACACTGACCGACTGTTTTTCTGGAAAGGAAGTCTTGATACTATGAAGAGCATCCGCATCGGTTCCGGCGCCGGTTACGCCGGTGACCGTCTCGAACCCTCCCTCGAGCTCATCGAGAAGGGCAATCTGGACTACATCAGCTATGAGTGTCTGGCCGAACGCACCATCGCCATCGGCCAGCAGGCCAAGCTGAAGGACCCCACCAAAGGCTACAACGGCCTTCTGGAGCACCGCATGGAGAAGGCCCTGCCCCTGTGCTGGGAGCACAAGGTGAAACTCATCACCAACATGGGCTCCGCCAACCCCGAGGCCGCCGCCCAGAAGTGCGTGGAGATCGCACGCAAGCACGGCCTGACCGGCATGAAGATCGCCTGCGTCACCGGCGACGACCTGCTGCCCGTCATCGACAAGTACATGGACACCGAGGTCTGGGAGACCGGCGAACCGCTGTCCAAACTCCCCGGCGAGATTGTCTCCGCCAACGCCTACATGGGCGTTGAGGGCATCCTCAAGGCGCTGGACATGGGCGCCGATGTGGTCATCACCGGCCGCGTGTCCGACCCCGCCATCTTCATGGCCCCCATCATCCACGAGTTCGGCTGGGCGCTGGACGACTGGGATAAGCTGGGCAAGGGTACCATGGTCGGCCACCTGCTGGAATGCGGCGGTCAGGTCACCGGCGGCTACTACGCCGAGCCGGGCAAGAAGGATGTCCCCGGCGTGGGTCATCTGGGCTTCCCCATCGTTCAGGTCAGCGAGGACGGCTCCTTCTTCGTCACCAAAGTTCCCGAGGCCGGCGGCATGGTCACCCCCGACACCTGCGCCGAGCAGATCTGCTACGAGATCCATGACCCCACCAAGTACCTGACCCCCGACGTGGTGGCCGACTTCCAGCAGGTGAAGTTCACCCAGGTGGAGAAGGACGTGGTCAAGGTGGAGGGCGCCACCGGGCGGCCCAAGACCGAGACATTCAAGTGCTCCATCGGCTATCGTGACTGCTACATCGGCGACGGCGAAATCAGCTACGGCGGCCCCGGCTGCCTCAACCGCGCCAAGCTGGCTCTTGACATCATCAAGGAGCGGCTGGAGCTGGTGGCTCCCGGCCAGTTTGACGAGCTGAAGTTCGACCTCATCGGCTGCAACAGTCTGTACTGGAACCCTGATTATAAGTATAACGAGCCCTCTGAGGTCCGGGTTCGGGTGGCCGGCCGCGCCAAGACCAAGGCTATCGCCGATCTGGTTCCCAACGAGGTGGAGGCGCTCTACACCAACGGCCCTGCCGGCGGCTGCGGCGCCGTAAAGCGCACCCGGGACATCGTCTCCGTGGCCTCCATTCTGGTCAGCCGCTACGACGTGAAGCCCGATGCAAAGATTTTCGTGGTCTGAGAAAGGAGATGTGCAGCATATGAAACTCTGGGAAATCGCTCACTCCCGCACCGGCGACAAGGGCAACATCTCCAATGTGTCCCTCATTGCATATGACGCCAAGGACTGGGAGCTCATCCGTGAAAAGGTCACCCCCGAAAAGGTGAAGGAGCACTTCAAGGGCATCGTCAAGGGCGAGGTCGTCCGCTACGAGCTGCCCAACATCCACGCGCTGAACTTCGTGATGTACGCCGCGCTGGGCGGCGGCGTCACCCGCTCCCTGTCCGTGGATATGCACGGTAAGGGTTTGTCCAGCTACCTGCTGGATATGGAGATCTGATGTAAAATCGAACTTTTCCCCCATTATTTTACCCCCCCATCCCATGCGGAAAGCGCCGGCTCTTTCGAGCCGGCGCTT
>CAYNEH010000092.1:5806-7242 GCA_964396195.1 uncultured Oscillospiraceae bacterium | reverse complement strand
CCTGAAATGCCAAGCGGCGAAGCGCCCTCCGGCATGGGCGGCAGCAGCTTCACCGCCGGGGACGAAACCGCCACGCTGGACTTTTCCTCCGCTGAGCTGACCGAAAACGGCGAGAGCATCACGGTGGACGACCTTTCCGTGGGCGATGTGGTCACCGCCACCGTCAGCGGCACCACCGTCACCGCCGCCGAGGTCATCAACGTGGGCGGCGGCCCGGGCGGCATGACCGGCGGAAACGGCAGCTTTGGCGGCAGCGGCGAGGTCACTCAGGGTGACAGCGCCAACACCATCACCGAGGACGGCACCTACACCGATACCACCTACACCTCCACCGGCGACGATGAGAACGCTCTGCGCGTTGACGGCGCAACGGTTACGCTGGACGGCGTCACCGTGGACAAGAGCGCGGGCGCCACCTCCAACACCGAAAACGGCGACTTCTACGGCATGAACGCCGCCCTGCTGGCCACCAACGGCGCCACGGTCACCATTAAGGACGCCACAGTCACTTCTTCCGCCCAGAACGGCAACGGCGTGTTCAGCTACGGCAGCGGCACGACGGTCAACATCTCCGACTCCGTCATTACCACCGCCGCCGACAACTCCGGCGGTATCCAGACCACCGGCGGCGGCACCACCAACGCCAGCAATCTGACCGTTGAAACCTCCGGCAACTCCGCGGCGGCCATCCGCTCCGACCGGGGCGGCGGAACCGTGAACGTGGACGGCGGCACGTACACCTCCAACGGCTTCAACTCCCCGGCAGTCTACTCAACCGCGGACATCACCGTGAAGAACGCCGCCCTCACCGCCAACAACTCCGAAGCTCTTGTCATCGAGGGCAAGAACTCCATCACGCTGGAAAACTGCGATGTCACCGGAAACATGAGCGACACCGAAGGCACCAGCTCCGATGAAAACGTCCACAACGTTATGATCTACCAGTCCATGAGCGGCGACGCGGACGTGGGCACCTCCGTCTTTTCCATGACCGGCGGCAGCCTGACGGCAGAAAACGGCGATATGTTCTATGTCACCAACACCCACTGCCTGCTCACCCTCTCCGGCGTGACCCTGCTGAACAATGACCCGGATGCCTATCTGCTCCGGGTGGTGGGCAACTCCGCCAGCCGCGGCTGGGGCACTGCGGGCAGCAACGGTGCGCAGGTGGAGTTCTCCGCCGACGGCCAGGCCCTTGACGGTGACATCATCGTGGACACCATCTCCACTCTGACCATGACCCTCCGGAACGGCAGCGTGTTCACCGGCACCGTCAACATCGTGGACAACGCCGAGGGCGGCTCCGCCGTCAGCGACAATGCGGTAATCACCGTGGAGAGCGGCTGCACGTGGAATCTCACCGGTGACTGCACCGTCACCAGCCTCACCAACAACGGCACCATCAACTTCAATGGCTATACCATCACGCTGGCCGA
>CAYNEH010000092.1:0-5706 GCA_964396195.1 uncultured Oscillospiraceae bacterium | reverse complement strand
TGATATTTATCCGTGCAGGACTGCAATGCTGCGCATACCGCCCTCTGGTTCTCAGTTGCTTTTTGCAGAAAAATGTAGTAGACTATATTGTTCCAATTCATTTGAAAGGATACTGCGCCATGCAATTCACCTTTGAACAATACCGGCAGAGTGCCGACTATATCCGTGAGCGCATCGGCTCCTTTGTGCCCAAGGTCGCCATGATCCTCGGCTCCGGCCTTGGCTATCTGGGCGATCTGGTAGAGGACGCCGCAGCCGTGCCCTATGGAGACATCCCCCACTTCCGCACCTCCACCGCACCGGGTCACTCCGGGCGTCTGGTGTTCGGCCGCCTGGCGGGGAAAAACGTAGCCGTCATGCAGGGCCGGATGCACCACTACGAGGGCTATTCCTACGAGGAGACGGCTTACGCCGTCCGGGTGCTGCGTCTGCTGGGCTGCGACACGCTCATCGTCACCAACGCCGCCGGATGCGTCCGCACTGACTGGAAGGCCGGTGACCTGATGCTCATCTCCGACCACATCAAGCTCTTTTCCGAATCTCCCCTTCGGGGCGAGAACCTGCCGGAGTTCGGCCCCCGCTTCCCGGATTCCTCCCATCTCTACACTCCCCGTCTGCGGGCACTGGCCCGGGATGCGGCGGCGGAGCAGGGCATCACCCTGCGTGAGGGCGTGTATTTCTACGCCTATGGTCCCCAGTATGAAACGCCCGCCGAAATCCGGGCCATCCGGGCGCTGGGGGGCGATGCCGTTGGTATGTCCACCGCCGCCGAGGTCATCGTGGCCGGGCACTGCGGCATGGAGGTGCTGGGCTTCACTCTGCTTTCCAACATGGCCGCCGGAATCCTCGACCAGCCCCTCACCGAGCAGGAGGTGCTGGACGCCGGAGCGGCAGCCAGAGAAAAGTTCTCCGGACTTGTGCTGACCTGTCTGGAACGTCTGTAATTTTTTAGGAGGTTCTTTATGTCCACCCTGTTCACCAACGTCACTGCCCTGCTCATGGACGACGCATTCACCACCCTCCGTGGCGGATTCGTCGCCGTGGAGGGGCAGCACATCACCTATGCCGGGCCTGACCGCCCGGCGGGAAAATTTGACGAGGTCATTGACTGCACCGGCCGCATCATGCTCCCCGGCTTCGTCAACGCCCACACCCACGTCCCCATGACCCTCATGCGGGGGTACGGCGGCGGCCACGACCTTCAGACGTGGCTCAATGACTGGATTTTCCCCGCCGAGGCCAAGCTGGACGACCGGGCCGTCCGGGCCGGAGCCGGTCTGGGGCTTGCCGAGATGATTGCCTCCGGAGTCACCTGCATCGCCGACATGTATATGCACACCGGCACCATCGCCCAACTCTGTCTGGATGCGGGTATATCCGCCAATCTGTCCTGCGGCGGCGTGTACTTCGGCGCGGCGGGGGACTTCACCTCCGACGGCTGCGGCGACTGCAAAAATCAGAAGGAGCTCACCGAGCGCTGGCACAACGCCGGTCACGGCCAGATCCGTACCGATGCGTCCATCCACGCCGAATACACCTCCTGCGCCCCCCTGTGGAAATGGATGGCGGACTACGCCCGGGACAACGGTCTGCGGATGCACGTCCACGTGTCCGAGACAGTATCCGAGCACGAGGCCTGCCTTGCCCGCCACGGCCTGACCCCCATCGAGACGCTGGACCAGTACGGTGTGTGGGACAACGGCGGCATCGCCGCCCACTGCGTGTACACCACGGCGGAGGACTGGGCCGTCATGCGGGACAAGGACGTGTCCTGCGTCCACAACCCGTGGTCCAACCTGAAGCTGGGCTCCGGCATTGCCCCCATTCCCGCCATGCTGGACGCCGGGGTGAACGTGGCGCTGGGCACCGACGGCATGAGCTCCCACAACAGCGCAGACTTCTTCTCCGACATCAAGCTGGCCGCATGCCTTCACAAGGGCGCGAGCCGGGATCCCATGGCCGTCACCGTCCGGCAGGCGCTGGAGATGGCCACCGTGTCCGGCGCGAAGGCGCTGGGCCGGGCGGACACCGGCCGCATTGCCCCGGGATATGTGGCTGACCTCATTCTGGTGGATTCCACCGCTCCCAATCTGACTCCCTGCCACGACGAGGGCGAGAACCTCGTCTACGCCGCCCACGGCTCCAACGTGGTGCTGAATATGGCCCGTGGAAAGGTCATATATAAGGATGGCAAGTTCCTGACGCTGAATCTGGAGGAAATCAAACGTGAAGTCCGGGAGTACGCGCTCCCGTTGGTCTTCGGCTGAATAATCGGCCTGAATTATTTTCCGAAAAGGATGTAAGCTATGGCAAGTAAAGAAAAAAAGAATACCTTCTTCGGCGGTGTCGCCACCCTGGCCGTGGGTGTGGTCATCGTCAAGCTCATCGGCGCGCTGTACAAGATTCCGCTGGCCAACATTCTGGGCGAGGAAGGCAACAGCTACTTCAACACCGCCTACAACATTTACAACGTCCTGCTGACCATCTCCACCGCGGGCCTGCCCGTGGCCCTGTCCAAGACCATCTCGGAGGCGAACGCCCTCGGCCGCTACAATCAGGTCAACCGGGTATTCCGGGTGGCCCTGTCCACGTTCCTTGTGCTGGGCTCCCTGTCCTCCCTCATCATGTTCTTCGGTGCGGGGGCCATCACGCAGACCATGGGCAGCCCCAACGCCACGGCGTCCGTCCGGGCGCTGGCCTTTGCCTGCCTGTTCGTGTGCTCCATGTCCGCCTTCCGGGGCTATTTCCAGGGTCACGGCGACATGGCTCCCACCTCCAGCTCTCAGGTCATCGAGGCCGCCATCAAGCTGGTGCTGGGTCTTGCGCTGGCCTCCCTGCTGGCCCGGAAGTCCAAGGCCCTGTCCTCCGCCGGCGCCATTCTGGGCGTCACCATCGGCACCGTCGTGGCGCTGGCCTATCTGCTGTTTCTTTTCTCCCGCCGCCGGGAGCGCCGGAAATCGGATGACGTGCCCGACCCCTCCAAAAAAATCTTCATCACGCTGATCTCCGTGGCCATCCCCATCACCATCGGCTCATCGGTGACCAACATCGTGTACCTCATCGACAACGGCCTGATCCTCAACCAGCTTCAGAACGCTCTGGGCATGACACAGGACGCCGCCGATGCCATGTACGGCATCTACGCCGCCGCGGGTACGCTGTACTCCCTGCCCTCGTCGCTGATGATCCCCTTCACCGCCTCCATCCTGCCCGCCGTGGCCGCCGCCCGGTCCCGGCACGACCATCTGGAGGCCTCCCGGGTGTCCGAATCCGCCATGCGCATCGGTATGCTGCTGGCCCTGCCCGCGGGCTTCGGCCTGACCGCGCTGGCCGGGCCCATCTGTGCCATGCTCTACCCCGGCTACAATAACGAGATTGCCGGAGGCTGCCTTGCATGGCTGGGCATCGCGTCCATCTTCGTGTGCATCATGCTGCTGTCCAACTCCATTCTTCAGGCCCACGGCATTGTGAACCTGCCGGTGGTCATCGCCGCCATCGGCGGCCTGATTAAGCTGGGCGTGAACTACACACTGGTGGCCGTTCCCTCCCTCAACGTGGTGGGCGCCGCCATCGGCACGCTGTGCTGCTTCGGCGCCGTGGCCTGCATGGATCTCTTCGTCATCCACCGGGTAGTGCCCGCACCTCCCCGTCTGGACCGTATCTTTGTCAAGCCCCTCATCGCCTCCGCGATTATGGCGGTGGCCGCGTGGGCCTTCCACGGCCTGCTGGCCAAAGTGCTGTCCCTCATCTCCGTCTTTCAGGCGGTGGACGAGGCCGGCGTGGTCACCGGTCTTTCCCGCATCGGCAACGCACTCGCCACCCTCGGCGGCATCGGCGTGGGCGTAATCGTATACCTCATCCTTATCGTGGTCCTCAAGACCATTTCCCGGGAGGATTTGGCCCTGATGCCCAAGGGTGACAAGCTGGCAAAGCTGCTTCGGCTGTAAAACCCCCGGAAAAACGCAGTTTTTCCCCGCAAATGAGAAAAAATCCTTGCAGAGCAGGTGAAAGTATGGTAGATTTGATAAGAAAGAAATCCTTTGATTGCAACGACTTGGTGGAGATTGTCCGCATCCTGCGCGCCCCGGGTGGCTGCCAGTGGGACCAGGCACAGACCCACGAGTCCATCCGCCGGAATTTTCTGGAGGAGGCCTATGAGGTGGCCGAGGCCATCGACGAGGGCTCCACGGAGCATCTGAAGGAAGAGCTGGGCGACGTTCTGCTTCAGGTCGTGTTCCATAGCTCCATCGAGCAGGACGCCGGTCATTTTGATCTGAACGACGTGGCCGACGGGGTGTGCCGCAAGCTCATTTACCGCCACCCTCATGTGTTCGGCGACGTGACGGTTCATTCCACCGACGAGATCCTCTCCAACTGGGAGGAGCTGAAGAAAAAGGAAAAGGGTCAGGAGACCCAGGCCGACGCGCTGGATGCCGTGGCTCGCACCCTGCCCGCCCTCTGGCGGGCGGAAAAAGTTCAGAAGAAGGCCGCCAAGGTGGGCTTCGACTGGCCCGACGTGTCCGGTGCCATGGAAAAGGTGTCGGAGGAGACGGCGGAACTGTCCGCCGCAATGGCCGGGGACGGCGACGTGACGGAGGAGCTGGGTGACCTGCTCTTCGCCGTGGTCAACGCCGCCCGGTTCCTGAAGGTAGACCCTGAAGATGCCCTCCACGCCGCCAGCGACAAGTTTTCCGCCCGGTTCCGCCGGGTGGAGGAGGCCGCCGCGGCACAGGGCCGCCGCATGGAAGATATGACTCTCGCCGAGATGGACAAGCTCTGGGACGAGGTCAAGCATAAGGCTTAACAGCGCTGCGGCGCTTTAAGTGATAGATCGAGACACTTGCGGGCATACCCCCGCAAAGAACTTTTTACAGGAGGAGACTCTACCATGAATAAAGCCGAACTGATCAATGCTGCCGCCGAGAAGGCCGGTCTGTCCAAGAAGGACACCGAGGCCGCTGTCAACGCCGCCATTGATGCCATCACCGAGGCTCTGCAGCAGAACGACAAGGTTCAGCTGGTGGGCTTTGGCGCTTTTGAGGTAAAGGCCCGCGCTGAGCGCATCGGCCGCAATCCCCGCACCAAGGAGCAGATTAAGATCCCCGCTTCCAAGCTGCCTGTGTTCAAGCCCGGCAAGGCTCTGAAGGACGCTGTCGCGAAGTAAGTTTTCGGTTCATGATAAAAGAGAGGCGGGGAGCAGCCCTGCCTCTTTTTTGTTCATGGAACTCAATGCGGTTTCGCCGTCCGACGAAACGCCGCCGGGCCGCCCGACGCATTTTTGTTTGAAAGGTCGTGCTGACTGTGAGATTGGACAAATGGCTCAAGGTCTCCCGCATTATGAAAAGACGGACGGTGGCCAACGAGGCCTGCGACAACGGCCGGGTCACCGCCAATGGCCGTCCGGTAAAGGCGTCCTACGACGTGAAAGTGGGCGACGTGCTGGAGCTGAAATTCGGCGAGAAGCTCATCCGGGTGGAGGTGCTGTCCACCGCCGACATTGTGGGCAAGGCAGACGCTTCCGCCATGTATCAGGAACTGAGATGACAAAAGCCGGGAAGATTTTCTCTTCCCGGCTTTTTGCATGATTAAGGCTCCACGACGAGCACATAATTCGCCGGAAGCTCCGGCGGGGTTGGGGGTTTCGCCCCCAAGGCGACCTACTTTCTGTGTGAACAGAAAGTAGGCAAAGAATCACTTAGGGAGAAA
>CAYNEH010000091.1:0-7330 GCA_964396195.1 uncultured Oscillospiraceae bacterium | reverse complement strand
CAGCCTGCTGAGCCGCCTGGGTGCGGACGCGGCCTATCAGCCCGCGAAGGAGCAGCTGACGCTGGAGCAGGCGCAGACCTACCTCACCGAGCTGGAGAAAAAGCTGGACGGCATGGACAGCCGGACGGCCGCGCTGCGGCAGGAGGTGTCCGATGACAAGTCCGCCGCCGACCAGCTGGAGAAGCTGTCCGGCCTTGACGTGGATCTGGCCCAGCTCACCCACATGGATTTTCTGAAATTCCGCTACGGCCACATGCCCCGGGAGACTTATGAGAATTTCCGGGATGCGCTGGATGACCGGGAGGATCTTTACTTCTTCCCCACCCGGACGGAGGGCGAAGACATTTACGGCATTTACTTCACCACCCGTCAGGCCAAGGAGAAGGCGGACACCCTGTTCAACTCCCTGCACTTCGTGCGCATGGAGCTGGATGCCGGTGCGGAAGGTACCGCTGATGAAGCCATCAGCGCCCTGCGCCGTCAGGCGGACGACGATAAAAAGGCCATCGACGAGCTGGAGCAGGAGCGCCAGAAGCTGCTGGCGGAGGAGAAGGAAAAGCTCCAGGCCGTCCGGTCCTGGCTGCGCTGCCGGGAGCAGGCCTGCGACCTGCGCCGCTACGGCGCGCAGGCGAAGAACACCTTCTACCTTGTCGGCTGGGTGCCGAAGGACGACCTGCCCGCGCTGGAGGAAAAGTTCCGGCAGTATCCCGACCTGTCCGTGGTGACGGATGACCCGGGCGACGACATGCCGGTAACGCCGCCCACCAAGCTGAAAAACGGTGCACTGGGCCGCGTTTTTGAGCCGTTCCTCCGGATGTATGGCCTGCCCAATTATCACGAGCTTGACCCGTCCCTCTTCATGGCCATCACGTACTGCCTGTTCTTCGGCATCATGTTCGGCGATGCCGGACAGGGCGTGGGCCTGTTCCTCATCGGCCTTGCACTGTGGAAGTTCAAGAAGATGTGGCTGGGCCGGATCATCGCCTGCTGCGGCGTAGCGTCTACGGTGTTCGGCTTCGTGTACGGCTCGGTGTTCGGCTTTGAGGACATCCTGCCCGGCTTCAAGATTCTCGAGGGCAACAACGTGGTGCTCCTGCTGCTGGCCTCGCTGGCCATGGGCGTGGTTATGCTTGCCTTCGTCATGGTGATGAACATCATCAACGGCGTGCGCCAGCGGGACTTCGACAAGATTTTCTTCGGTCCTAACGGTGCGGCGGGCATGGTGTTCTATCTGGGCCTGATTATCGCCGCGGTGGTTACGCTGATGGGCTGGGCGAACCTGTTTAAGATCTGGTATGTCATCCCGGTGTTCATCCTGCCGCTGGTGCTCATCCTGCTGCGGGAGCCGCTGTCCAAGCTGGCCGCCGGAGACCCGGACTGGAAGCCCGAGTCCTTCGGCTCGCTGCTGGTGTCCGGTTTCTTCGAGCTGTTTGAGACGCTGCTGTCCTTCCTGACCAACACTCTGTCCTTCCTCCGTGTGGGCGCCTACGCCATCACCCACGTGTCCCTCATGCTGGTCATCCGCACCATGGCGGGTGCCGACCTGAACATCATTGTTCTGGTGCTGGGCAACCTGTTCGTCATGGGCTTCGAGGGCCTGCTGGTTGGCATTCAGGTGCTCCGTCTGGAGTTTTACGAGCTGTTCGGCCGGTTCTATGAGTCCGCCGGCCGGGAATATCAGCCCAAAGTCATCGATTATTCCGCCAAAACGCTGTAACAGAAAGAATTGGAGGTCATCACTATGAAAATCGTCCTGTTTATCCTTGGCACCGTGCTGCTGTTCCTGCCCCTGATCACCATTGCGGTCCGCCGCCTCACCGGCGCTTCCGCCCGTCACGCCCTGCTGGGCAATATCGCCATGTTCTGCGGCCTGTTCCTCGTGACCGCCGTATGCGGATTCGGCGGGGCCGCTTCCGCCGCTGAGACCGCCGCTTCCGCTGCTTCCGATGGCCTTGCCACCGGCATGAAGTATCTGGGCGCCGCGCTGGCCGTTGGTCTGTCCGGCATCGGCGGCGGTCTGGCCGTCGCCTCCTCTGCTTCCGCCGCTCTGGGTGCCATTTCCGAGAACGACAGCGTGTTCGGCAAGTCCCTGATCTTTGTCGGCCTGGCCGAAGGCGTCGCCCTGTACGGCCTGATCATCGCACTGGTGCTCCTGTTCGTTGCGTAAGCGCTGAGCCGTCGCGAGCAGCCCGGATGGACCGAAGCGGAGCTGAGACCATCAGTTTTCCCGGAGCCCCTTTCCGCCCTGCGGGGCGGATGGGAGTCCGGGCTTGCCTGTGATCAGAAATCCCGCAGCGTGACAAGGAGGCAATACATGCGTTACTTTGTGATTTCCGATAACACGGATACTCAGGTGGGCCTGCGGCTGGCCGGGGTGGAGGGCGTTCTGGCCCGCTCCCGGGAGGAGGGCCTTGCCGCCATTGACGAGGCACTGGCCGACCCCACCATCGGCATCCTGCTCATCACGGAGAGTCTGGCGGAGAAGTGCGCCGACAAGCTGTCACCCCTGAAGCTTACAGGCCGCACGCCGCTGGTGGTGGAGATTCCCGATCGCAACGGCAGCCGCCGGAAGGACGCCATCACCCGTTATATCCGGGAGGCTATCGGCGTCAAGATTTGAGCCGAAGGGGTCTCCCACCGAAAACCGCCAATGAAAGGAGGATTTTTATGCCCGAACAAGCACAAAAATTACTTCATTTTACCGATAATGTTCTGAAAACCGCCACGGAAGAGAGCGAAGCCCTCGCCCGGGAGCTGGAGACGAAGCGTCAGGCTGCACTGGCCGAGGCCGCGCAGACCAGCCGGGACGATGCCCACGCCTATTACGAGCGGGAGGCCGCCAAAATCCGCACCGAGGCCGGTCAGGAGGTGTCCCGCCATCTGATGGACGGCAAGCGGCAGGTATACCTGCGCCGATCCGAGATCTCCCGGGAGGTGCTGGACAAGGTTCGTGAAAAGCTTGACGCGTTTGTGGCCTCTCCCAAGTACGCGGAGCACCTCAAGGGCCTGCTGGCCCAGACAGTGAGCAGCCTGGACGGCGTCCACGAGATGGTCATCCAGCTGCGCCCTGAGGATCTGTCCCTGGGGCAGGAGCTGGCCGACAGCGTGGCCCCCGTGAAGGCCACGGTGGAGGAGGGCCGCTTCCGGATCGGCGGTCTGGTGGCCCTGTGCCCGGAGCTGGGCATCCGGGCGGACTGCTCCTTCGACGCGCAGCTCGAGGAGCTGGGCGGCCATTTTGCCGAGATTTTCGGCCTGTCGCTGTCCGATGATCTGGACGAAACCTGAGGGAGGTCGCAGCACAATGGATCAGTATAAGATTTACAGTGTGAACGGCCCGGTGGTCAAGGTCACCGGCGGCCGCGGCCTTGCCATGATGGACATGGTTCATGTGGGCGAGCTTCAGCTTACCGGCGAGGTCGTCAGCGTGGACGGAGACATGACCACCGTTCAGGTGTACGAGGACACCACCGGCCTTGAGCCGGGGCAGATTGTCACCACCACCGGCGCGCCCATGTCCCTGCGGCTGGGCCCCGGACTGCTGGGCAATATTTTCGACGGTATCGGCCGTCCGCTGAAAGAACTGGAGGGCATTTCCGGCCCGTTTCTGGGCCGGGGCATCAATTTGCCCGCCCTTGATATGGAAAAGAAGTGGGCCGTCACTGTGGAGGTGAAGGCGGGGGACGCGGTGAAGCCCGGCACCCCCTACGCCCACTGTCAGGAGACCGCCGCCATTGTCCACCGCTGCCTTGTCCCCGCGGGGCTTACCGGCACCGTGACCAAGGCGGTGACTGACGGCGACTACACCGTGGACGAGGTGCTGGTGGAGGTGACGGACGGCGCGGGCAAAGTGACCCAGCTCAAGCTGTCCGCCGACTGCCCCATCCGCTCCGCCCGGCCCATGGCAAAGCGTCTGCCCATCACCCGCCCGCTGGTCACAGGCCAGCGCATCATCGATACCCTGTTCCCCATCGGCAAGGGCGGCGCCGCCGCCATCCCCGGCCCCTTCGGCGCGGGCAAGACCATGACTCAGCACCAGCTGGCCAAGTGGTCGGACGCCGATATCATCGTCTATCTGGGCTGCGGCGAGCGCGGCAACGAGATGACGCAGGCGCTGGAGGAGTTCTCCGAACTGAATGACCCCCGCACCGGTCTTCCCCTGATGAACCGCACCATCCTCATCGCCAACACGTCCAATATGCCGGTGGCCGCCCGTGAGGCGTCCGTCTACACCGGCATGACCATCGCCGAGTATTACCGGGACATGGGCTACCACGTGGCTCTGATGGCCGATTCCACCTCCCGCTGGGCCGAGGCTCTGCGTGAGATGTCCGGCCGTCTGGAGGAAATGCCCGCCGAGGAGGGCTTCCCCGCCTACCTGGCCTCCCGTCTGGCCGAGTTCTACGAGCGCGCCGGATATGTGCAGACGCTGGAGGGGAAGGAAGGCTCCGTCACCGTCATTGGCGCAGTTTCCCCGCAGGGCGGCGACTTCTCCGAGCCGGTCACCCAGAACACCAAGCGGTTCATCCGCTGCTTCTGGGCGCTGGACCGCAGCCTTGCCTACGCCCGACACTTCCCCTCCATCCACTGGATGAACTCCTATTCCGAGTACACCGGTGACCTGAAAAAGTGGTATGACGAAAACGTCAGCCCGGACTTTGACCAGTGCCGCCGCCGGATTATGAACCTCCTGCGGGAGGAGAGCCAGCTCATGGAGATCGTCAAGCTCATTGGTTCCGACATTCTCCCCGAGGATCAGAAGCTGGTCATCGAGACCGCCCGGGTCATCCGGGTTGGTTTCCTCCAGCAGAACGCCTACCACGCGGTGGACACCTACGTGCCCCTGCAGAAGCAGCTGAAGATGATGCAGACCATTCTCCGGCTGTACGACGGGGTGAAGGAAGCCATAGACAAGGCCATCCCCCTGTCCCAGTTCACCGCCACCGGCGTGTTCGACGATCTGGTGAAGATGAAGTACGAGATTCCCAACGACGACCTGTCCGGGTTTGCGAAGTACGAGCAGGAGATCGACGCGGCCCTGGCTCAGGTCAACGCCGCCAACAGCTGATGGAGGTGCATACAGTATGAGATTGGAATATACCGGCCTTTCCGACCTGTCCGGCTCTCTGGTGGCCGTGCAGGGCGTGTCCGGCGTGTCTTACGACGAGCTGGCCGAGCTGACGCTGGATGACGGCTCCCGCCGCTACGGCCGTGTCATCCTCATTGAGGGCGACCGCGCGGTGCTTCAGGTCTTCGAGGGCACCCGGGGCATCTCGCTGGAAAACGTGAGCACCCACTTCACCGGCCGCCCCATGGACATCGCCCTGTCCAAGGAGATGCTGGGCCGCGTGTTTGACGGCGCTGGCCGCCCCATCGACGGCCTGGGCGAGCTTTACCCCGACGAGCGGCGGAACATCAACGGCTCCGCCATCAACCCGGTGAGCCGCCAGTACCCCAGAAGCTGCATCTACACCGGCATCTCCGCTATCGACGGCACTGCAACCCTGATCCGCGGCCAGAAGCTGCCCATCTTCTCCGGCGCCGGCATGGCCCATAACGAGCTGGCCGCGCAGATGGTGCGGCAGGCCCGCGTGGCCGGCGGCGACGGCGACTTTGCCATCGTATTTGCCGCCATGGGCGTCAAGAACGATACCGCCGAGTTCTTCCGCCGGAACTTTGAGGAGGCGGGTGCGCTCCAGCGGGTGGTCATGTTCCTGAATCTGGCCTCCGACCCCATTATCGAGCGTATTCTGACCCCCCGCTGCGCGCTGACCGCCGCGGAGTATCTGGCCTTCAACCATGGCTACCACGTGCTGGTGGTCATGACGGATATGACCTCCTATTGCGAGGCCGTCCGTGAGTTCTCCTCCTCCAAGGGCGAGATCCCGTCCCGGAAGGGCTTCCCGGCGTACCTGTATTCCGACCTTGCCTCCCTGTACGAGCGGGCCGGCATGATTACCGGCAAGAAGGGCTCCGTCACGCAGGTGCCCATCCTTACCATGCCCAACGACGACATCACGCACCCCATCCCCGACCTGACCGGCTACATCACCGAGGGCCAGATCGTGCTGGATCGGGACATGGATCAGTCGGGCGTGTATCCCCCCATCAACATTCTGTCCTCCCTGTCACGTCTGATGAAGGACGGCATCGGCGAGGGCTTTACCCGGGCGGATCATCCGTCCCTGTCTAACCAGCTGTTCGCGTCCTACTCCAAGGTGAAGGATGCCCGAAGCCTTGCCTCCGTTATCGGCGAGGACGAGCTGAGCGACACCGACAAGCTGTACCTGAAGTTCGGCAAGGCCTTTGAGCAGTATTTTGTCCAGCAGAGCGACCAGACCGACCGCACGCTGGAGCAGACGCTGGAGCTGGGCTGGGCGCTGTTGTCCATCCTGCCCCGGGGCGAACTGGACCGCGTGTCCGACAAGGAACTGGAAGAGCATTATAAGGAAGGGGCCTTCGCGGCTCTGGTCGCCGCCGGCGGCGCGCTGTAAGGCGCGGATCCCATCAGAAAGGGGAGTCATACATAAATGGCTGCGGTATTGCCCACAAAAGGAAACCTGATGGCCGCCAAGCGCTCCCGGGCGCTGGCCCAGACGGGCTACGAGCTGATGGATCGCAAGCGCAACATTCTGGTGCGGGAAATGATGGAGCTGATGGACGGTGCGTCCGCCCTCCAGAGCGAGATCGATCAGGTATTCAGCGAAGCGTATGCCGCCCTGCGGCAGGCTCACATTGACCTGGGCCTGTGCGACCACATCGCCGAGGGCGTGGTACCGGACGACAGTCTGGACATCCGCTGGCGGTCGGTCATGGGTGTGGAGCTGCCCCACATCCCGGAGCACGGTCAGCAGCCCCGGCCGGAGTACAGCATGATGTACACCTCCCCGGCGCTGGACGAGGCCTATATGAAGTTCCGCCGGGTGAAGGATATGACCCGTCGTATGGCGGAGATCGAGACATCCATCTACCGATTGGCTCAGGCCATCAAAAAATCCCAGAAGCGCGCGAACGCTCTGAAGAATATTGTTATCCCGGACTTTGACAGCACCATCCGCATCATCAGCGAGGCGCTGGAGGAGAAGGAACGGGAGGAGTTCGTCCGCATGAAGGTCATCAAGAAACAGAATGGGAAATGAGAGGTGCCCCGGAGAGCTCCGGGGCGCTTCTTTTCTTTTGAAAAAAGAAAAGAACACCTTATTCAATTTCGCCGGAAGTCCGGCGAGAGGGCAGGTTTCGCCTGCGGGCGAGTTCCTTTTCGCTCGTGCGAAAAGGAACCAAAAGCCAAAGGGCTGCGCCCTTTGGGGAACGTTTTTTCTCGACCCCATTTCTT
>CAYNEH010000090.1:0-7373 GCA_964396195.1 uncultured Oscillospiraceae bacterium | reverse complement strand
CAATCCACACATTGTCTCCGACAGTTATCGGATAAGCATATTCCAGGCCCTGATTCCTTCTTTCAAAGTCAATCGGATGACCGGCCGTATGAAATCCGCAATCCGGCGCAATAAAGACATTATCGCCGAATTTCACTTTTGCTCCATCAAGAACAACAGTATTGTGATTGGCAAAAAAGTTTTCTCCTACTTCTATGTTGTAGCCATAATCACACCAGAACGGAGCAACTATATGGAAGGAACCGCTTGTTTTTCCAAGAAGCTGCTTCATAAGTTCCTGCTGTCCCTTTCTATCTGACGGGCAGAGCTGATTAAATTGATGGCAAAGATCTTTTGCCCTGATTCTTTCTTCTGATAAATCTCTGTCATTATTTGCGTCATAAAGCATCTGCTTTTGCATTTTTTCTTTCTCTGTCATAATCGCTTTATCCTTTTCTGAACTCGTCGTCATGATGGCGGACTTCGCGCTCGTTTTGGGGGTTCGCCCGCATAAAACACGGGCGGCCCTGTTTCAGTTTTCCGTGATAACCCCTTCCACGGGGAGAAAGCTTCTGAAATACGGCGCTCTGCCGGCGGAGAAGCCGACAACGTTTCTCGTCTCCGTGCTCAGCGAAAAAACATAGTCGAAATAAACCGGCTTTCCACCCTTGTCATCGTTGCCGGATTCTGCGGCAAAGGCGAGGAGGGAATCCGTTTTGACAATGTCCACCGCCTCGGATTCGCCCCAGTGCGGATGAGTGAACCGGCCGCGCAAAGCGCCGTTTTCTTCGAATATGCGTATTGACATGGGAATTTTCATGATGCCCGCCGCACCATCGGGAGCTTTAAAATCATTTTCCGGAAATCCCGGAATCTCAGCGCCGAGCACCAGGTTAAAATCTATTTTCATGTGGTCAGGCCTCCCAGCAGGACGGATATTTTTTCGCCGCGAGCATCAGAGCTTTGCGGCGGCGGCAAGCGCCATGCGGTTGCAGGAGCGCACGTTGCCCGGGGTGTTGCTGTCGCCGATATTAAAGAAGTAGCGGGCGCATGAGGAGAAGGCGAGCGCTTCGTCTGTCAGCGATTCAACTCCGCCGGAAACAACGATGCTGTCACATTCGATCTCGTGGCTGCCGGCGGCGTCGGAATAGCGCACAACGCCGTCCGCCACGGAGGTCGTGACCGCGCCGGTAATGCCGGTAAAGCCCTCCTCCGCGAGCCAGCGCCTGCGCAGAAGCGAGTAGGCGTGGACGCACCAGGCGTTTTCGGCCAGATGGGCGTTCCTGGTCAGTACGGTCACCGCGTGCCCGGCCTCGGCGAGATACATGCCGGTCTCTGTGCCCGTCTCGGAGCCGCCGATGACGACCACTCGGTGCCCAAGCTCATGCTCGTGACCGTACACCTCGAGAGGCGTGTAAACACGGGTGCTGTCAATGCCGCTTATCGCAGGGATTTTTGCCTTTGCGCCGACTGCGGTCACAACGGCGTCAAAGCCCTCTGTGGCTATCATTTCGGGCGTTGCCTCGGTGTTGAGAAGAAGCTTTATCCGGTCATTCATGCCGACGAGGTAGATCAGCCGGTCCTTATACTCCCGCAGGGCCCATTTGAATTCCGGATAATCCGCATGAATCAGCTGGCCGCCGGGAACGGCGGACTTCTCGTAGAGCGTGACGCTGTTTCCGCGTTCGGCAAACAGCAGCGCGGCACGCATCCCGGCGGGGCCGGCGCCGATGACTGCAATTTTCCTGCCGCCCTGTGCCGGCTCAACCATCCTGTCCAGACGGTGAGCAAGGCCGACTTCCGGATTGACGGCGCAGGAGGATATGAAGCTGCCGTGAACATGCTCGTGACATTTGTTGCAGTGCAGGCAGGGCAATATGGTGTCTGTGCGCTCTTCGATTATTTTTCTGCCGTAGTCCCCGTCGCAGATGAACGGGCGGGCAGCTGAGATAAGGTCGGTTTTCCCCTCGGCGATGAGTCTTTCGTTCATCTCAGGATTGTGGAAGCCGCCGTTGGGAGCCGTGAGTATCTTTACGCCGGCCTTTTTGACGGCTTCGGCGAATTTGAGCGTAGGCGGGATGTCGGAACCGTTATAGTTGTAGGAGGTGGCGTGGGAATTGTCCATGTCGTTGAGGCGAAGCTGGAGAATATCTGCGCGCCCCTCGCAGAGCCTTGCAAATTCGACGAATTCGTTCTCGGGCATGCAGTCACCGCTGACCTGAAGCTCGATGATGAAGCCCTCGCCGCAGGTCCTGCGGACAGCATCCACGATCTCAAGCGGGAACCGCGCGCGGTTTGCAACGCTTCCGCCGTATTCATCGGTGCGCCTGTTGGTCTCGCTGCTCAGGAAGCAGGCGAGAACGCTGTAGTTATAAGCAAGATGCAGGCACACGGCGTCAAATCCGACGCTCTTGTAATATGCGCAGCGGGAGGAGACCTCGTCTATGACCGCGTCCATCTGTTCGCGGTTCATTGCCTTTATGGGCGCGGGAGCAAAGGGCCCCTCACTTGCGGGTACACCCGGGCCGGGATCGTCCAGGTCGAGCATCATCTGGGGACGGTATACGCCTACATGCTCATAAACGCCGACGTCATGAGGAATGGACTGAAACTTTGAGAGCTGTGCGGAGATGAGCGACCCCTGGAAATGCACGGCTTCTACCATCGCGCTCAGGTAATTGTCAACACTGGGGTCAGCCGGATCCCAGCACGGGCCCCGCTTTACATCCTCCATGGGCATATGCCGCGTGTTGTTGAACCTGTCCGGGATTGTAACGAGCGCGGAACCCGCTCGCGCAATGTTTTCGACAAAGCTTATGATTGATTCCGAGGGAAATATCTCCGGCCCCTGCAAAAAATGCGGAAGGCAGCTCGAAGAGATCATGCGGTTTTTCAGTACGTGCCCGCGTATGACTATGGGGGACAGCAGATGCTCGAAACTGTGGCTCATGTGTTGTCATCCTTTCCTTAAGGCAGCACCGCAGACGATATTGTGCGGTGCTGTCTTAAATCTTATCTGTTGTTGATTTTATCATTTTCACCCCCCGCGTGTCCAGTGCCTTAGTTTTATGAGTCGATTCATAATAATCATTGCCTCTCGACCCTTTTGAAAAAATGTGATAAAGTACTAAAAAGGACGTGAGGGCATGGAACTGTTTCAGATAGACTATTTCCGGGCGTTGGCGCGCACGGGGAATATGACAGCCGCAGCGGATTCGGGGTGACGGTGCTTTCACGGGATTATTATCGTTTTCTTTCCGAAAGCAGTCCGGGAATGACGGAGGGCATAAACTGTGCCGTTGTGACAAAGAACGGACTTCCGCTCACATACGACGTTTTGTGCTCACGGCAGCGCTACCGGGAAATGAGCGCAGCGGCGGGTGAATTCGCGGATTTTCTCAAGCAGTTTTATGCACTTGACATGACAGAATAATCCTAAGGGAGGGCTTATTCATGCCGCTTCAAATCGTTAGAAACGACATCACGAAAATGAAGGTTGACGCCATCGTCAACGCTGCCAACGAGTCACTGCTGGGCGGCGGCGGTGTAGACGGCTGCATTCACCGCGCTGCCGGACCGGAACTGCTTCGGGAATGCGAAACGCTCCGCGGCTGCAAAACCGGGAGCGCAAAAGTCACGAAGGGCTATCGACTGCCCTGCAAATATGTCATTCATACAGTCGGCCCCCGCTGGTATGGCGGACGGCACGGGGAGCGCGAGCTGCTGGTTTCATGTTATCAGACTTCGCTCACACTGGCGAAGGAGTACGGCTGCGAATCGGTCGCGTTCCCGCTGATTTCCTCCGGCGCTTTCGGCTATCCGAAGGATCAGGCGCTCAGGGTTGCAATTGACACCATCAGCGGCTTCCTTCTTGAAAACGAAATGACGGTGTACATCGTCGTTTTCGGCCGCAAGGCCTATCAGATCAGCGGAAAACTGTTTGCCGACATCGCCGCCTGCATAGATGACCGCTATGTGGACGAGCATACCGACAGCCGTTCCGTGCGTCTGCGCAGAAGGAATGCCTTCCGGACGACAAAGCCGATGCCCTGCGAGTCATCCGTCTGTGAAGAGGTAATCGAGCAGCTCACTTCTCCCGTTTTTGCGGCAGCTGCCCCCAAAAAGGCGGCAACCCTTGATGACGCACTGGGGCAGATTGACGAGAGCTTTTCGGAGATGCTTCTGCGAAAGATTGACGAGCGCGGCATGACGGACGCACAGTGCTATAAGAAGGCAAATATTGACCGGAAACTCTTCTCAAAGATCCGCTCGGATAAGTCCTATAAGCCTTCCAAGCCGACGGTCATTGCGTTTGCCATTGCCCTTGAGCTGCCGCTTGCGGAAATGAAAGATATGCTCATGAAGGCGGGATTTGCGCTCTCCCGCTCCAACAAGTTTGACATCATCGTGGAGTATTTCGTGGAGCACGGGAACTATAACGTCTTTGAGATCAACGAGGCGTTGTTCGCCTTTGACCAGAGCCTCATCGGAGCCTGACCCGGGGAAGCGCTGATTAAACAGCGCTTCCCTAAAGCACCGTATCATTCCCGACGCATAAACTGTCGCCTGCCATGCGACCAAATGAAGTGAATACCGGAATACAATATGACTGCAAGGTGAGACACCGGGCAGTCATATTTTTATATACGGAGGTATTGATCATGAGAAAGAACCTGACGGAGATCGTATTTATCCTTGATCGCAGTGGTTCTATGAGCGGGCTGGAAGCGGACACCATCGGCGGATTCAATTCCATGATTGAAAAACAGAAAAAAGAGAAGGGCGAGGCATTGATCTCCACCGTTCTCTTTAACAACGTAAGCGAGGTTATCCATGACCGTGTTCCGGTTCGGAAGGTCGGGCCGATGACCGACAGGGACTATTCCGTCTGCGGCTGCACCGCCCTTCTGGATGCCATCGGCGGGGCAATTCATCACATCGGGAATGTCCACAAGTACGCAAGAAATGAGGACGTCCCTGAACACACGCTGTTTGTCATCACAACGGACGGCATGGAAAATGCAAGCCGCCGGTACGACATCGAGACTGTAAGGGAAATGGTTGAACGGCAGAAGGAAAAGTACGGCTGGGAGTTTTTATTCCTCGGCGCAAACATTGACGCCGTTGAGACGGCAAAACAGTTCGGAATCGGCGCAGACCGGGCGGCCAACTACCACTCTGACCGCGAGGGAACGAAACTCAACTATGAAGTTCTGAACAAAGCGGTTTCCGCTGTCCGTTACAGCGTATCTCTTGGTACGGATTGGAAAAGTCGCATTGACGAGGACTACAAGTCCAGAAAAAGCAAGCGGTAAACAAAAGCTGAATTGCACCCGGAAGGTCCGGCGTTAAAGGCGGAACAGTCTTTCCCGACAGGCTGAGAGTGCCTGACCTGCGGTCAGGCACTCCCTCCGTATCGCTCACATATTGTCCAGAAACAGCCGGACAGCGGGGTTGGGGTTCGCGGTGTGCCACGCGATGCAGAACTCCACCTCGGGCAGGCCGTCAATCTCCCGGGCCACCAGATTGGGGTGCCAGCAGGCAGCGTGCTGCTCGTTGAGGGCCATCATGCCCAGCCCGGCTTCCAGCGCGAACAGCTGGGCGTTGAGGTCGGGATAGGTCTGCACCTTCGGCTCGAAGCCCGCCCGGATGCAGGCGTCCCTCAGGCTCTGGGACACGTGGCGGCACTCCCCGTCCTCCAGCATCAGCAGCGGCGTATCCCGCAGGTCGATGAGCTGCAGATCCTCCTTGAAGGCCAGCGGGTGCTCCCGGGGCAGGATGATGCGATTTTTCAGCTTTGGCAGCCGGATGAATTCCAGCTCCGGCACCGGCTCGATCTCCTCCGTGATGGTCACGCCCAGGTCCAGCTTGCCGCTGAGCAGCTGCTCCTCAATCGTCCGGAAGGAGCCGCGGCTGAGCTGCACCTGAAGATCCGGGTACATCCGGCGCAAATAGAGTGACACATCCCGCAGGTGGCTGTCGAAATGCTGCCCCTCCAGGATGGAAATCTCCAGCTGTCCCGTCGCGCCGGAGCTGATGCGCTCGGCCTCGGACTTCAGCTCGCTCAGCTTGTCCCCGATCTCCAGAAAACCGTCGTACATGAGCTGGCCCACCGGCGTGAGCCGCAGGCCCTGCCACCCCCGGACGAACAGCGCGTGGCCCAACTCCTTTTCCAGGGAGGAGATGTTCCGGCCGAAGGTAGGGGGCGTCATAAACATTTTTTCCGCCGCCTCGGAAAAGGTGAGACTCTTGGCCGCCGTAATAAAGCATTTGATCTGTGTCTCGTTCATTTCTGCCGCCTCACTTTCGGAGTTTTTTTCTCATTATACCACACCGGTCAAGATATGGGCAGGAAAATCAAGGCGGCACCGCATAATTCGGCAAGAGCGATTTGCAGGCAAACTTTGCCTCCGAATGGGGCACATTGGCGCAGCAGTACTTTGTGTGTTGCAAGGAAATGCAGGAGCAAAATTTCCGCAAGGGGGTGCAGGCAATATTGCGCGGTGCCGCCTTAACTATGTACAAACCGACCCCGGCAGGGTATAATGACTGCGCAAATGATGATGAAAGGTCGTGAACGCAGGTGAAGCACGGGAGGAAGCGCCGGGGGCAGATGTCCGATTCCATACCGGTGATGCTGCTGCTCACTCTGTCCGGCGGTCTGCAGGACGCCTATTCCTACGGCGTCCGGGGCAAGGTGTTCGCCAACGCCCAGACGGGCAACATTGTGCTGTTCAGCGAGCATCTGTTCAGCGGGGAATTTTCCGACTGCCTGCGCTATTTTGTCCCGGTGCTGTTTTTCGCGCTGGGCGTGGCCGCGGCGGAGCAGCTCCGGGCCCGGTGCGGCCGATACCGGCATATCCACTGGCGGCAGCTGGTGGCCGGGGCAGAAATGCTTCTGCTTTTCGCGGTGGGCTTCATGCCGGAAGGGCTGAACTGGCTGGCCAATGCCCTGACGTCCTTTTCCTGCGCCATGCAGGTACAGGCATTCCGCAAGGTCAACGGCAGCGCTTATGCCAGCACCATGTGCATCGGCAATCTCCGCAGCGGCATGGAACACCTGAGCCGCTACGTCCGCACCGGCGAGGGTAGGCACCTGCGCGACGGCGGGCGGTATCTGGGCATCATTCTGGTGTTCGCGCTGGGGGCGGGCCTTGGCGGTCTGCTGTGCGGCGCGCTGGGCCGCCGGGCCATCTGGATTTCCTGCCTGCTGCTGGCGGCGGGCTTCGCTCTGATGTTCCTGCCCGAGGAAGGCGACCTGCTTTCTGTGTGAACAGAAAGTAACAAGAACCAAAGGGCTGCGCCCTTTGGGAAACGTCTTTTCTCGACCCTATTCTCTGGTGAAATTCGCCGTTACTCCGGCGAAGCGGAGTGGTGCGTCCTGCGGACGCTCC
>CAYNEH010000089.1:0-7392 GCA_964396195.1 uncultured Oscillospiraceae bacterium | reverse complement strand
GAACGCCGGCCTGTCACGCCGGAGGTCGAGGGTTCAAGTCCCTTCCGCGTCGCCACTTTTTCCTTCGTCAACATGCCTCTGTAGCTCAGTTGGTAGAGCAGCGGACTGAAAATCCGCGTGTCGCTGGTTCGATTCCGGCCGGAGGCACCATATGCGAGTGTAGCTCATCTGGTAGAGCGCCACCTTGCCAAGGTGGAGGTAGCGAGTTCGAGCCTCGTCACTCGCTCCATCTTCAAAGCAGAAGATCTGCTTCTGCTTTGAAGATGGAGTGCATATCTTTATTGTGAATATCTGGCGCCATAGCCAAGCGGTAAGGCAAGGGTCTGCAAAATCCTGATCCCCGGTCCGATTCCGGGTGGCGCCTCCAAAAAAGAAGACACGACTTTGTCGTGTCTTCTTTTTTGAGTTTCGCGCATTTTATTTGCTCCGCCCTTCGGGAATTTTGGTGCTCGGGCGAAGTGAATCGGCCTTTCAGGAGACTGTTCACACGGAGCCGTGAGCAGAACACTGCCTTGGACTGTTTTTTTGAAACATTGCTAACCGCGGAGTACGGCGGGGGGAATGTTATCGCCAGCGGCTGCCTTTCCGACGGCGCAGGTGCGGCCTTTCTGCCGCAGAGGAGAAGAAAATCTATATCTTACGCTTTTTTGAAAGGTTGAACTTGACAATTGCCATTTCAGTCTTTATAATAGAAAAAGCGTTTCGGGGTGTGGCGAAGCTTGGTATCGCGCTTGGTTCGGGTCCAAGAGGCCCCGGGTTCGAATCCCGGCACTCCGACCATAACTGCACACCAGTTCTGATACAAAACAGTATCGAACTGGTGTGCAGTTTTTTGCAGGAATGCCTCTTTCTAAGGCAATACCGCACAGGAGACAAGTGCAGGGACTGTCAGCCCGCCCTTGTTCATCGATTTTTGCTGCACATACGGCAAAACAAGTTGTGGTTGTAATTTTTGCTTCGGAGTGGTACAATAATCCGAGTACGGCGGGCTTGCCCGCGCAGGCACTGCATTACAAAAAAGGAGCGTGAGGCGTTATGGCCGAAGGCAGAGAATACATTTCCCGCCCGGGCGAGCTGGGCGACATCAACATTTCAGAGGAAGTCCTCGCCATGATCGCGGCTGCGGCCGCGCTGGAGGTGGAGGGTGTCAGCGCCCTTGGTTCCGGCGTGGGCGGCGATATGGCGGCGGCCAACAAGAAGGGGCTGGCCAAGGCCATCCATCTCAGCGTGGAAGAGGATCAGGTGACTGTGGAGATCGCTCTTCTGGTGACCTACGGTTACGCGGTGCCTACGGTGGCCCGGGCCGTGCAGGACGCCATCATCAGCGCCGTGGAGAACACCAGCGGGCTGCATGTGGCCTGCGTCAACGTGTCCGTCACCGGCGTGATTTTCCACAATAAGTAAAAAACAGCGATGGCACCGGGCAGGTTTCCCTGCCCGGTGTTATTTTGTGCAAAATCTTCCGGGGAAAGTTCGGAGAAATGTCATACTTGAGGGGTTCACTTTTCGGGGGAATGCGTGTATAATATTCAGGATAATGCATAATTGCGCCTGTACGCAGACGGAGCGGCTGAGTGCCGCCGTGAAAGGATGAGAGAGATGACCAGAAGCAACGCCCGGGAGATCGCGGTACATTTTACCTTTGAGTTGGGCTTTTCCGACCTGAACGCAGACGAGCTGCTGGAGAGGAACATGACGGAGGAGCTGTTTGCCCAGCGCTCCGGTGAGGCGGATATCTACGCCAAGATGCCGGACAAGCTTCAGGAGGACTACATTTCAGGCCTGGTGCGGGGGGTGTTCTCTCATGGCGCGGAGCTGGACGGCTACATCGGCCAGTACGCCAAGGGCTGGCGCTTTTCCCGGATCGACCGGGTGGCGGCGGCCATTATGCGGGTGACCATGTACGAGATCCTCTACATGCCCGAGGTGCCCAATAAGGTGGCCATCAACGAGGCGGTGGAGATTGCCAAGAAGTATCTTGACGATGATGTGGTGAAGTTTGTCAACGGAATCCTCGGCTCCTTCGTGCGTGCGGAGTTTCCCGAAGAGAACTGATCGAAAAGGAAGGGTGCGCCATGGGTCGGCTTTGTATCGGATTTGACACCAGTAACTACACCACCTCAGCCGCCGTGTTCGACGGGGAGACGGGCCGCAACTGCGGCCGCCTGCTGACGGTGCCGGAGGGTTCCCTCGGCCTGCGGCAGAGCGACGCGCTGTTCCAGCACGTGAAGCGGCTGCACCTGATGGTGGAGCAGCTTCGGGCGGATGGTGTCCTCGGGCAGATCGAGGCGGTGGGCGCGTCCACACGCCCCCGGGAGGTGGAGGACTCCTACATGCCCTGCTTCCTTGTGGGAGAGGGGCAGGGACGGTCGCTGGCTGCCGTGCTGGGCGTGCCCTTTTACCCCTGTTCCCATCAGCAGGGGCATATTGCCGCCGCGGCATGGTCCGCGGGTCGGGCGGACCTGATGGATATGCCCCATCTGGCGTGGCATCTGTCCGGCGGCACTACGGAACTGCTGTATGTCCGCCCGGAGGGCTGCTCCGTCCGGGCGAAACTCATCGGCGGCACGTCGGACATTTCGGCGGGCCAGCTGGTGGACCGCATCGGCGTGTCGCTGGGGCTGGATTTCCCGGCCGGCAAGGCCATGGATGCCCTGTCCCGGCAGTCGGAGCAGACGGAGCGATTCAAGGTGAAGCTTCAGGGCCGGAAGTTCTCTCTGTCCGGCATGGAAAACAAGATCAAGGGCATGGCAGAGAAGGGCGCGGCCCCGGCGGATGTGGCTCGATTTACCTTCGAGACGCTGGCCTCTATTCTGGAGCGGGCCACACAGGCTGCCAAAGAGGAGTTCGGTGACCTGCCGGTGCTGTGCTCCGGCGGAGTGGCATCCAATACGCTGCTGCGGCAGCGGCTGGAGCCGCTGGGGGCCATTTTCGCGCCGCCCCAGTACTCCACGGACAATGCGCTGGGTGTGGCGGTGCTGGCTCATCGGGCGCTGGAACGGGAGGGCGCGGAATGAATCTGTCCGAGCTCCCGGTCTACAGCGTATCCCAGGTCAACGGTTATCTCAAGCGCCTCATGGACGGCGATGGCCTGCTGGCCGGTCTGCTGGTTCGGGGTGAGATCTCAAACTATAAAAAATACCCTTCCGGGCATCACTATTTTTCCCTCAAGGATGAGCAGGGAGCTATCCGCTGCGTCATGTTCCGGGGGGACGCTTCCCGGCTTCGTTTTCGTCCGGTCAACGGGATGCAGGTGGTGGCCTACGGCCGGGTGACGGTCTATTCCCGGGACGGGCAGTATCAGCTCTATTGCAGTGAGCTGTTTACCGACGGACAGGGGAATCTGAACGCCGCCTTTGAGCAGCTCAAGGAAAAGCTGGCCAAGGAGGGGCTGTTCGACCCGGCAGCCAAGCAGCCGCTGCCGAAATATCCGAAGAAGATCGCACTGGTTACCTCCCCGGCGGGGGCGGCTGTGCGGGATATGCTCCGCATCCTGAAGGCTCGCTGGCCCATGGCGCAGGTGCTGGTGGTGCCGGTGCGGGTGCAGGGCGAAGAGGCGGCGGGAGAAATTGCCGACGCCATCCATGCCGTGAACAACCGGGCGGATGTAGACCTGATCATCACCGGCCGGGGCGGCGGTTCCATGGAGGACCTGTGGGCCTTTAACGAAGAGATTGTGGCCCGGGCCATCTACGTATCCAATATTCCGGTGATCTCCGCCGTGGGGCACGAGCCGGATGTGACCATCGCCGACTACGTGGCCGACCTGCGGGCGGCTACCCCGTCCAACGGCGCGGAGCTGGCGGTGCCCGATCAGAACGAGATCCGGCAGACCCTGGATCAGATCCAGAGCCGCATGGCCGCCGCCCTGCGGGCGAAGGTGTCCGTCCAGCGGCAGCGGCTGGAGCGGCTGCGCTCTGCGCAGGCCCTCCGGAGTATGCGCGCCCCGTTAGACGAGCGGCGGATGCGGCTCGAAATGCAGCAGCGGCGCATGACCGGGGCGTGCACCGCCAAAATTTCCGCAGAGCGCACCCGGCTTGCCGGAGCCTGCGCCGGGCTGGATGCCATGAGCCCCCTGAAGGTACTGGCCCGGGGCTACGCCGTGGCCCGCGGCGAGACGGGAGTCATCTCATCCGTGGAGCAGGCGGCGATCGGGGACGAGATCAGCGTACTGGTGACGGACGGAGCGCTCCGCTGCCGGGTAGAGGGAAGGGAGAAGCACAAATGGCGGCAAAAAAACAGCTGAGCTTCGAGCAGTCCATGGACCGACTGGAGCAGATCGTAAAGGAACTGGAGCGGGGCGAGTGCACGCTGGACGAGGCCATGGCCCTGTTTGAAGAGGGCAGCAAACTGGCGGGCAGCTGCTCCGACCTGCTGGACAAGGCGGAGCAAAAGGTGACAAAGCTCCTTTCCACGGAAGGCGAAGAGGAAGTCCCCTTTGAGGAAGCGGGGGAGTGACATGGAGTTCAAGCAGGAGATGGAACACTACCGCTCCATGGTGGAAGCGCGTCTGGCCGGGGCTATCCCGGAGGGCGGGTTGCAGGACGCCATGCGGTACAGTCTGCTGGCCGGGGGCAAGCGCATCCGTCCGGTGCTGGTGCTGGCGTTCTGCACACTGGCCGGAGGACGGCCGGAGGCGGCTCTGGACGCGGCATGCGGAGTAGAAATGCTTCACACTTATTCCCTCATTCACGACGACCTGCCCTGCATGGATAACGATGACCTGCGCCGGGGCCGCCCAACCTGCCACAAGGTGTACGGTGAGTGCGTGGCCACGCTGGCGGGGGATGCCCTTCAGGCGGCGGCCTTTGAGTGGGTGCTGTCGCCCAACGGCCCGGCGGCGGATGCCCGGGCCCGGATGGGTCTTGAACTTGCCCGGGCCGTGGGCGCGGCGGGCATGTGCGGCGGCCAGTATCTCGACATGGACGCCGAGGGCCGTCAGCCCACGCTGGATGAACTCAGCGCCATCCACAGCAAAAAGACGGCGGCGCTGCTCACCGCGGCCTGCCGCATCGGTGTGCTGTGCGCCGGGATCAGGGAAGACACGGAAGCGCACCTTGCCGCGGCGGAGTGCTACGCGGAACATCTGGGTATGGCGTTCCAGATCCGGGACGACCTGCTGGACGAGATCGCCACCACCGAGCAGCTGGGCAAGACCGCCGGCTCTGATCAGGCCAACGGCAAGCATACCTTTGTGACCCTGCTGGGCCGGGAAAAGTGCGAAGCGCTGGTGTTGGAGCACACGGCGCAGGCGAAGACCGCCCTGACCGCTGTGGGCGGAGACGGGGCATTCCTGTGCGCACTGGCGGACGCGCTGGCGGAGCGGAACCACTGAAAACGCCGCATTATCCGAAATAGGGACGCTTTTGTTTGCCGGGGATCTCGAGAAGCTCACCGGCCGCACGCGGCTTCAGACGGTCATGGGGGCCGTTCCGGGCGCGGCTGTAAAAGATACAAAATCGAAGGAGGTGAGACGCCGATATGGAAAATCTGCATCATATCACAGACGCGCAGGCTGTGCAGCTGTGCGAAAAGCTGCGGCACCGTCTGGTGGAGTCCGTGTCAAAGACCGGCGGGCATCTGGCGTCCAACCTTGGCGTGGTGGAACTGACGGTGGCCATCCACCGCGTGTTCAACACTGACGAGGACCGTCTGGTGTTCGACGTGGGTCACCAGTGCTATTGCCATAAAATTCTTACGGGCCGGGACAGCGCCATGGAGACGCTGCGCTCCTTTGGCGGGCTGTCCGGATTTCCGAAGCCCATGGAGAACCGGGCGGATGCCTTTATTGCAGGCCACGCATCCAATGCGGTGTCGGTGGCGCTGGGCATGGCCCGGGCCCGGACACTGCTGCACGAGGACTATTCCGTGCTGGCCCTGCTGGGGGACGGTGCGCTCACCGGCGGCCTTGCCTACGAGGGCCTGACCAATGCCGGGCAGAGCGGTGAACCCCTCATCGTCATTCTCAACGACAACGGTATGTCCATCACCCAGAACGTGGGCAGCGTGGCCGAATACCTGGCTCACCAGCGGCTCAAACCCCAGTATCTGCGGCTCAAGAAGGCGTACCGTTCCCTGACCAGCCACGGCGCGCTGGGACGGGGTATTTACCGCGTCACCCACGTGATCAAGCAGGCCGTGAAGGACGCGGTGCTGCCGTGCAGCATGTTCGAGGATATGGGTTTTGCCTACGTGGGGCCGGTGGACGGCCACGATGTGGCCCAGCTGACCCATGTGATGCAGTACGCGAAGGACCTGAACTGCCCGGTGCTGGTTCACGTCAAGACGAAGAAGGGCAAGGGATACGGCCCCGCCGAGCTGGAGCCGGACCGGTTCCACGGTATCGGCCCCTTCGATCCGGAGACGGGGGAGAACCTGAAAAAATCCGGGACGGATTTCTCCGCCGTGTTTGGTGAGACGCTGTGCGCGCTGGCAAAAAAAGATACAAGGATCTGCGCCATAACGGCGGCTATGCAGTCGGGCACCGGGCTGGACGGCTTCGCTCTCCAGTACCCGGAGCGCTTTTTTGACGTGGGCATTGCCGAGGGCCACGCCGCTGCCATGGCGGGCGGCCTTGCGAAGCAGCGGATGATCCCGGTGTTCGCCGTGTATTCTACGTTTTTGCAGCGATCCTATGATATGCTGCTCCACGACGTGGCTCTGCAGGGGCTGCACGTGGTGCTGGCGGTGGATCGGGCGGGCCTTGTGGGCAATGACGGTGAGACCCATCAGGGCATTTTTGACGTCGCCTACCTTTCCTCGGTGCCCGGCATGGACATCCTGAGCCCGGCCAACTTCGCGGAGCTGCGGGCCATGCTGGAGTATGCGGTGTGCAGGCTTCGCGGCCCGGTGGCTGTCCGCTATCCCCGGGGCGGCGAGGGGGCCTACCGGGAGATGTCCGGCGTGGAGGGGAGCGTGACGCTCCGCCCCGGTACTGACATAACCCTCATCGCCTACGGTACCATGGTCAACGAGGTGCTGGCGGCGGCAGACCTGCTGGCGGAGCAGAACGTCTCCGCCCGGGTGGTGAAGCTCAACAGCATCCGGCCGCTGGACATGGAGCCGGTGCTTCAGGCGGCTCGGGAGACCGGGCGGCTGCTGACGGCGGAGGAGTGTGTCTCCTCCGGCTGCGTGGGGCAGCGCATCGCCGGGGAGCTGCTGGAGCGGGGCGTGTCTCTGCGGTCGTATACCATGGTGAATCTGGGTGACCGCTTTATACAGCACGGCACGGTGCCGCAGCTGCGGCAGCTGTGCGGGATCGATGGAAAAGCTATCTGCCGCAAAGCGTTGGAGGTGTTGGAACGTGGCTAAAAAGCGTCTGGATGTGCTCATGGTGGAGCAGGGGCTGGCAGACAGCCGCCAGAAGGCGCAGGCCCTCATCATGGCGGGACA
>CAYNEH010000088.1:0-7589 GCA_964396195.1 uncultured Oscillospiraceae bacterium | reverse complement strand
ATAGGGGAAAATGCAAATTTTCTGTGAAGTTTCTCGAAGAAATTTTAACTGGAAACGCAAGAGCACCTTTATTTCCCATGAACTGTGAAAGTTGCGCCGTGGCAGCTGACGCCGGCAAACAAGGCTCCTTGCCTGAGGACTGAGACGTGAAGATCCGGGATCCAAACAGCGGCCCTGTGGCGGGCAGTCGGACCTACGGTGCGTTGTCGTGTATGCTCAAAGGCTGTAAAGTCGAAAGGCTTTTCATCATTGTCAATCCCGCCCGCCGTACGGTGAGCCGCCAGGCAGAGCTGTTTTGGGAAAGGCAAACGAGCGTCGCCCGGAAAGATCGCGGGCAGTGCCCTGTGTCTGGAGAGATATCTTGCTCTTATCCACCGCCACCGCGGCGTATAAAAAACGGCCCAGGAAATATCCCGGGCCGTTTCCATATTCTGCAAGAATGGGTCAGGCTTACTTCGCCAGCTTGGCGATCTCTTCAGCAAAATTCTCCTTCTTCTTCTCGATGCCTTCGCCCTTCTCAAAGCGAACAGCGTTCAGGAATTTGACGGTGCCGCCCAGAGACTTGGCAGCGTTGTTCATATACTGCTCCACGGTCACATCGCCATCCTTGACAAAGGACTGCTGCAGCAGGCAGTTCTCAGAATAGAACTTGTTGAGCTTGCCCATGACAATCTTCTCTTTGACCTGTTCGGGCTTGGAGGCCATCTTGGGATCGTTGGACATCTGGACAAGCATAATCTTCTTCTCCTCATCCAGCACGTCCTGGGTGACCTGAGTCTTGTCCCAGAAGCGAGGATTCAGGGCGGCAATCTGCATGGCGACATCCTTGCCGATCTCGGTGGCATCGATGCCGCCGGTGACTTCCAGATTCACCAGCACGCCGATCTTGCCGCCGGCATGGACATAGGGGACGGAAACACCGTCAGCGAAGCGGGCAAAGCGACGAACCTTGATATTCTCGCCGATGACCAGCACCATCTCCTGCTGCTGCTGCTCCACGGTGAGGTCTGTGCCGTTGTACTTGCAAGCCATCAGCGCCTCCAGATCGGCGGGATTGCAAGCGGCCACAGTGGCGGCCACACCCTTGACAAAGTCTACAAACTTCTCGTTCTTGCCCACGAAGTCGGTCTCGGCGTTGACCTCGACCACGACTCCGATACCGTCAATCACGGCGGCGTAAGCCATGCCCTCGGCAGCGATGCGGCCAGCCTTCTTAGCGGAAGCGGCCAAACCCTTCTCACGCAGCCACTCGATGGCCTTGTCCACATCGCCCTCGGTGGCGGCCAGAGCCTTCTTGCAGTCCATCATACCCACGCCGGTCATCTCGCGCAGATTCTTTACATCCTGAGCAGTAATAGCCATTATTGTTACCTCCATTTAATGTTTCACAAAAGAAAAGCGCCCGCCCGCGCGGGCGGGCGCTCCAAAAACCGTACTCAAAGGATCCCGGATTACTCCGCGACGACGTTCTCCTCAGCAGCCTCAGCAGGGGCATCCTGACCCTGCTTGCCCTCCTGCACAGCGTTTGCCATGACAGAGGAGATAAGCTTGATGGCGCGGATAGCGTCATCGTTGCCAGGGATGACATAGTCAATCTCGTCGGGGTCGCAATTGGTGTCCACGATGGCCACAATGGGGATGTTCAGCTTGCGGGCCTCGTTGATGGCGTTGCGCTCCTTGCGGGGGTCAACGACGAACAGAGCACCGGGGAGCTTCTTCATCTCGACCACACCGCCGAGGTACTTCTCCAGCTTGGCGATCTCGCCCATGTGCTTCATGACTTCCTTCTTGGGGAGCATGTCGAAGGTGCCGTCCTCCTGCATCTTCTTGAGCTGGTTGAGACGATCCACGCGAGTACGCATGGTCTTGAAGTTGGTCAGCATACCGCCGAGCCAGCGGGCGTTGACATAGTACATGCCGCAGCGGGTAGCCTCTTCCTTAATGGCCTCCTGAGCCTGCTTCTTGGTGCCGACAAACAGCACGGACTGACCGTTCTCAGCCACGGAACGGACGAAGGAGTAAGCCTCCTCCAGCTTTTTTACGGTCTTCTGAAGGTCAATGATATAGATGCCGTTGCGCTCGGTGTAAATGTAGGTGGCCATCTTGGGGTTCCACCGACGGGTCTGATGACCGAAGTGAACGCCGGCCTCCAGAAGCTGCTTCATAGAAACGACTGCCATGATTAAATTCCTCCTGATTTTTGTTTTTACCTCCGGGAGCCTCATCTCTCACGCCAACTTTTCAGGCGAAAAGCACATGACGAAAAATCCGCTCCCGTGCGGAATGCCCTGATACTATATCACAGGGTTTGCCTGTTTGCAAGTGCTTTTCCTGTGTTTTCATAAATTTTTCTGCCTTTTCAAGCCGACGCTTCTGGTATTCTACCGAAGCTCCAGCGACACCGGGCAGTGATCACTGCCCATGACTTCCGGATGGATGGCTGCGTTCTTCACACGCTCCATGAGACGCTCGGAGACGATAAAGTAGTCGATGCGCCATCCGGCGTTCTTCTCCCGGGCATGGAAACGGTAGCTCCACCAGGAGTACGCGCCGGTAAGATCAGGATGCAGACGGCGGAAGGTGTCTGCAAAACCGGAGGACAGCAGAGCGGTCATTTTTCCCCGCTCCTGATCGGAAAAACCGGCGTTTCCGCGGTTGGTTTTCGGATTTTTCAGGTCGATCTCCTCGTGGGCCACATTCAGATCGCCGCAATATACCACCGGCTTTACCTTATCAAGGCTCATCAGGTAGGTCCGCAGGTCATCCTCCCACTCCATGCGGTAATCGATCCGGGCGAGACCGTCCTGCGCATTTGGCGTGTAGCAGTTCACAAGATAAAACTCCGGATACTCCAGTGTGATGAGCCGCCCCTCGTGATCGTGCCTGTCCAGATCCATGCCATAGGCCACCGAAATCGGTTCCTGCCGGCTAAAAACGGCAGTTCCGGAATAGCCCTTCTTGTCCGCGGAGTTCCAGTACTCGTGATAGCCGGGCAAATCAACGGCGGCCTGCCCCTTTTCCATTTTCGTCTCCTGAAGGCAGATCACGTCCGGCGACAGCGCCGTCATGGACTCACCGAAACCCTTTTTCAGGCAGGCCCGCAGGCCGTTTACATTCTAGGACAGCAGCTTCATAGGCCACACTCCTTGTCAATTGTTCTCGCTTTACAGCTATTGAGATATCGGATCAATTCGATGACGCTCAAAATCAGCGCCACAAGCATCATGGCTGCCTCCACCGCCATGACGAACCGTACGCCCCAAATTGAGATGATTACGTTGTATTGCAGCCGCAGATAGACCAGGTAGCTGCCAAGCGACGCACCGACCGTCAAGATACACACCGGAGCGCGCCGCCGGTCCGCGCAGGCCCAGCAGGTGGTGAGCACATCGGCCAGAAAAAAATACCGTTCGTGCATGTGGGGCAGGAAAAACGGCACGCCGATGGCCAGCACCACCGCCATGGCGTACAGCGTCCGGCAGTCCAGCCTCTTCCCAAACGCCAGTCCCACAGCCAGCAGCGCGCCAGCCAACCCAAATGCCGCGGCAATGCTCAGTCGGGAGAACAGCGTCTCGTTGACCTCCATCCCATATGGAATGAACTGGAACACCGATGGCGCGTTCAGCGTCAGCCGGGTGTACTCCTTCGCCTGATCAAAATACACCCCGATCATGTCCCAGAGCGGCTTTTTCAGCAGCAGTGCGGGCAGGAGCATGGCTGTATACGCCGCCGGAAATGTCCAGAGCTGCCGGAACTTCACCCGCTTGGCCAGCCACATGACGCCCCACAGCGGCAGGATGAACACCGTCTGGAGCTTGAAGGAAAACGCAGTGCCCATCAGCGCTGCCGACCAGCCGCCCTTCCCCTTCAACAGCAACACCAACGCGTGGACGGCAATGGCCGCGTAGACCGCATCACACTGCCCCCAATAGCTGCCGTTGAGCACCACCGTGGGCAGAAACAGAATCACCAGAAAAGCCGTCAGCGGCGCCCAGTCTCCCTGACGTTTTCCCCGAAACACCCGGGTCAGCCGCAGACAGCCCCACGCCAGCAGCACGTCAAACAGAACAGAAAACCACTTGATGAGGTACAGATCCGGAATTTTCAGATAGGATATCCCCGCCAACATATACAGGTATGGCACATTGTAGTCGCCGATATCCTGCGCGATGGCCCGGAAGCCGCCGTTCAGCCGAAAAAACTCCATCCAGACGGATATAAAATTCTCATAGTCACTGCTGACGTAATCAAAACACACCGCTCGGACGAGCAGGGCCGCTGCCGCAGGGAGTGCCGCCAGACAGATTACCCGGGCATCACGGAATTCCCGCCATACAAGGTACAACGCCAGCGCCAAAAGGGTCAGCATCAGCGCTGCCAGTGCCATCCGGTCGCCGGCCGTTCCCAACCGGAGCCGGAGCACCTCTGCAACTGTCAGCACCGCGCAGGCTACGCCCCCCGCCGCCGTTATCCAGTAAACAGATTTCAGCTTTTTCATATCGCCAGAGTATAGTCCTTTCCGCATTCTTCCAGAGTCAAGCAAGGTAAACAGTCTCGTCAGTTGCTGTCCGTTTATACTTGCTCATAACGGCTCGCTCCTTGATATATCCGAACTTTTGCGGCATACACCATAATCAATGGGAAAATTGTAAATCCACGTCTGACCGATGTCAAGCGGGGATTTACCGGCTGAAATTAACCTCAATGTCTCTCATCGATGAGTTGTATGCCATCTCGTAAAGCGTATCGGGGACCTTCGCCGTCACCTGATCTGACCGCTATATTTTCAAATTTCTATTTTGCGGTGCTGCCTTAAAATCAAAAGCTGTGTTTTTTGCTCTTTGTCAATCACTTTTCCCCGTCAAATTTTCCATTCCTGTGCAAAATATGCGGTTGAAAAATTATGTTTTTTCTTATAAAATATATTTTTGAATGTATAGCGCCATGCGCAATGTGAGGTGTAACCTGTACTATGAATCTACGAGTTGGCATCGACATCGGCTCCACCACCGTCAAGGTCGTGGTGCTGGACGAGGATAACAAGCTGCTTTTCCGCTCCTACGAGCGGCACTATTCCAAGGCACGGGAGCGTGCCTGCGAGACCCTGCGCTCCATCCGGGATATGCTCACCGGACAGGATGTCCGGCTGGTCATCACCGGTTCCGCCGGACTGGGCGTGGCCAAAGCTGCGAAGCTGAACTTCGTGCAGGAGGTGTACGCTACTGCCGCTGCCGTCAACACCTATATTCCAGACACCGACGCCGTCATCGAGCTGGGCGGCGAGGACGCCAAGATCATCTTCTTTGGCGGCGCGCTGGAAGAACGGATGAACGGCTCCTGCGCCGGCGGCACCGGCGCCTTCATCGACCAGATGGCCACCCTGATGAACGTCACGGTAAACGAACTGGACGAGTTGAGCCTGAAGCACGAAAAGATTTATCCCATCGCCTCCCGGTGCGGTGTGTTCGCCAAGAGCGACATCCAGCCCATTTTGAATCAGGGCGGCCGCAAGGAGGACGTAGCCGCATCCATCTTCCAGGCTGTGGTCGATCAGACGGTGGCCGGACTGACCCAAGGCCGAGAACTCAAGGGCAAAATTGTCTTTCTGGGTGGGCCGCTCCACTTCCTCATGGGCCTGCGTCAACGTTTTGTGGAGACACTCCAGCTGGACGAGGCCCACGCCATCTTCCCCGAGGATGGCGACTGCTTCGCCGCCATGGGCGCAGCCATCTGCGCCACCGACTACGAGGCCCAGCCTTTTGACGAGCTGCTGAAAAAGCTGGAAGAGAGCCGGGGCAGCATCTCGGTGGTGGACACCATGCCTCCCCTGTTTGAAAATGAGGCGGAGTACGAGGCCTTCACGGCCCGACACAACGCCTCCACCCCACCGCAGGTGGATATTTCCACGTATCGGGGCGACGCTTATCTGGGCATCGACGCCGGTTCTACCACTACGAAAATGGCTCTCATCACGCCGGATGGCGGCCTGCTGTATACCTACTACCACTCCAACCTCGGCAACCCCGTGGCCATCGTACTGGAGCAGCTCCGGGAGATTTATCAGCTCTGCAGCGACCGCATCACCATCCGCGGCTCTGCCGTCACCGGCTACGGTGAGGATCTGATCAAAAATGCTTTCTCCTGCGACATGGGCCTTGTGGAGACGGTAGCCCACTACAACGCCGCCGCCCACTTCAACCCGGATGTTGACTTCATCATTGATATCGGCGGGCAGGACATGAAGTGCTTTAAAATCCGCAACGGTGCGGTGGACTCCATCATGCTCAACGAGGCATGCTCCTCTGGCTGCGGCTCATTTATCGAGACCTTCGCCAAGGCACTGGGCTACACCATCGCCGATTTCGCCAAGATCGGTCTGTTTGCCAAGCACCCGGTGAACCTCGGTTCCCGCTGCACGGTGTTCATGAACTCCTCCGTCAAGCAGTCTCAGAAGGACGGCGCCAGCGTGGAGGATATCTCCGCCGGTCTCTCAATCTCCATCGTCAAGAACGCGGTGTACAAGGTCATCCGTGCCGCCAACGCCGATGACCTTGGCCAACACATCGTGGTACAGGGCGGCACCTTTCACAACGACGCGGTGCTCCGCGCCTTTGAGCAGGAGCTGGGCCGTAGCGTCACCCGGCCTACCATCGCCGGCATCATGGGCGCATTCGGCGCGGCGCTGGCTGCACGGGATATGGGCCTGGAGCGTTCCGCGCTGTTAAGCCTTGAAGCCTTACAGTCATTCTCCCACAGCGCAAGGCCCGTGACATGCAATCTCTGCACCAACCACTGCTCCCTGACGGTGAACACCTTCGACAACGGACGGAGGTTCATCTCCGGCAACCGCTGCTCCCGGCCGCTGGGCAAGGCCAAGGTAGAAATGCCCGACCTCTACAACTACAAATATAAGAAGCTCCGGGCTATGGAAGGCCGCGGAAACGGTGACGGTTCCCGCGGAAAGATTGGCATTCCCTTCGGCCTGAATATGTATGAGAACCTTCCCTTCTGGTTTGAGCTGTTCACCCGGCTGAACTTTGAGATAGTGCTCTCCCCCGAATCCTCCCGGAAGCTGTACATCAAGGGCCAGCGCACCATTCCATCCGACACGGTGTGCTATCCCGCCAAGCTGCTACACGGCCACGTGGAAGCGCTGGTAGAGATGGGCGTGGACACCATCTTCTACCCCTGTATGTCCTACAACTTCAACGAAAAGACCTCGGACAACCATTATAACTGCCCGGTAGTGGCTTATTACCCTGAGCTGCTGGCTGCCAACGTGCCGGAGCTCAAGACCGTCCGATTCCTAAACCCCTATGTGGGCCTGCACCGGCCGAAGGACTACGAAAAGATTGGATCCAAATGGTTTGAGGAGACCTTCGGCATCTCCAAAAAGGAGACTGTTCCCGCCATCCGGGCTGCCTATCAGGCCTATGACGCCTATAAGGAGGATGTCCGGGCCACCGGCGCGGCCTACATCGAGCAGGCTCGGAAGGACGACCTCCCCATCATCGTGCTGGCCGGGCGACCCTACCACATCGACCCGGAGATCAACCACGGCATCAACGACCTCATTACCTCCTTCGGCT
>CAYNEH010000087.1:0-7780 GCA_964396195.1 uncultured Oscillospiraceae bacterium | reverse complement strand
CGGGACGCCGTGGGCGGCGGCCCAGTCACCCTCCCGCCGGTGGCAGGAGAAGAGCAGGATCTGCCGCTCCTCCCCCAGGTCCCGGAGCAGGCCGAGAGCCAGCGCCATACGCTCCTCGTCGAAAGCGGCGAGGGCATCGTCCAGCCAGATGGGCGCATCCGGGAGCGTCAGGCGGCACAGAGCCAGCCGGACGGCCAGATAGAGCTGCTCCGTTGTGCCTGTGGACAGGGCGAGGGCAGTGTGGGGCAGCGGACTGTCTCCCGCCGCGGCCTGTGCGGAAAAATCCCGGGCAAGTGAGAGCTTTTGGTACTTTCCGCCGGTGAGGGCGGCGAAAAGCTCCCCTGCCGCCTGATTGAGGGCCGGAGAGAACCGCTGGCGCAGGGCATCATTGGCGGCGGACAGGGCATCCATGGCGTCTTTGACGGCGTCGTACTCCTCCGTGCGGACGGCAAGCTCCGCCCGGAGTTGGCCCCGGCGCTCTTCCAACTCGTCCGGGCTGCCCATCTGCTGGAGTGCACCCTCCGAGCGGGAAAGGCTGTCGCGGCAGCGGGCAAGCTCACTCTCCACCGCATCCAGCCGGAGCCTTGTGTCCGCTTTGGAGCGGGCGGGCGGCTCCGGATATTCCGCCGTGTCGAACTCCCGTGCGCCCTGTGCCTTCAGGTCGTCCACCCGGCTTTGCAGATGGCGGCACTCATCCTCCGCCCGCTGCCGGGCGGCGAGGTAGTCGGCGTGCCGCCGGGCCTGCTCCTGCCAGTCGTCGATCTCCGGTTCCTCCGGAATTTCCATGGCTTCCAGCGCCTGATGAGCCCGGAGCCGGGCCTGATTGTAGGCCAGCAGCCCCGCCGCCGCACCGATGAGCAGATACAGGCAGAAATTCGGACTGAGAGGTAAAATGTTCAGGCCGATGAGCACCCCCAGCAGTGCCGCGGCGGCCACGAGAGCCAGCGCGAGGATGAGGGCGGTGCGGCAGCTTTTTCGGGACTTTTCCTCCTGCGCGTCCCGACGGTCCAGCGCGCGGCGGCGTGCATCGGCAGCCTGACGGTATTTCTCCTCCTCCGCGTCCGCCCAGTCCCGGGCCTCCTGCGCCGTCCAGTCCGCCATCTCCGGGTCGGGGGGCGTCATGGCGGACAGCTTTGCTTCGGCCTCCGCCAGCTGCGCCAGCGCTTCACCGTACCGGCGGTTCAGGGCGCGGCGCTCCAACCGTTCCCAGATGTCCGCATCCTGCAGGAGCTGGGCGCGCTCCCGTTCCAGCCGGACGAGCTCGTCCCCTGCGGCGTCGATCTGGCTTCGGGCCCGCGCCATGGCGCTGATGGTCTGCTCCGTTTGAGACAGCTCACCCTGCAGTTCGGGGATCAGGCCGTTGGCCCGGTTGGACTGGCGGCGGTTGCGCCAGTCCTTCAGTGTCCGCTCCGCGTCCGAGTAGGACACGTCCTCCTGCCCGGCGGTAGCCAGCGCGGCAATGCGGGCTTCCAGCTCGCCGCTGGGGCTAATTGCCGCACCTCCCTGTCCCACGAAGGCGGAGCGGAGGTACACTTCCCGGCTGGCCCCGGTGAGCGCCTCGCCCACGTTGGCGGCGGTCAGGCCGGGTACCGGGTCGCCGGTAGCGGTGTAGACCGCCTCAAACCCGCCGAATGGGTTATTTTTTGCGGGAAATCTACGGATTGTAATGTCCTTTCCCTGCCATTCCAGTTCCGCTTCCCCCCGCATGGGTGCACCGGACCACGGCTGGAAGCGGTTCTTATCGGCGAGATAGCCCGCCTTGTCCCGCTCCCGGGTGTCGATGCCGTAGAGCATGGCTCGCCAGAAGCCTGCCCAGGTGGACTTGCCGCCCTCGTTGGGGGCGGTGATGATGGTTAGTCCGTCCCCGGGGATGAGGACGGCGTTGTCAAGGCCGCCGAAGGAGGCGGTCAATTTTCTGATTTTCATGGACGCGGATCCTCCCCTCTCTCCAGCGCGGCGAGACCGAACCGCACGGCCAGCAGCAGCCTGGGACGGTCGGCATCGCCGGCCTGCTCCAGCCGGGCGCGCATCTCCCGGAGAAACAGGCCGGTCAGGCTGTCCTCCTCCGCTCGGGCCCACAGGTTCCGGGGCAGCGTGGTCTCATCCCGCAGCTCAAGGTAGAAAAATCGATCCGCCCACTGCTTTTGCAGAGCCGCCAGATCCAGCGGCCGGGCTCGCTCTCCCCGGAGGAGGAGCCGCACCAGATCGGGGCTGCTTTCCGCCAGAAGGGCGGTCTCCGGGGCGGTTTCCGGCACGGTCAGCGTCTCAATGCGGTACTGCCGCAGGTAGGTGGGGACGAACCGGGCGGACGGGCCGCCCTCCTCCCCCAGCGTCACCAGCAGCGCGCCTTTTTCGCCGCACTCGTCAAAGCCCCGGCCCTCCGGACAGCCGGAGTAGGCCCACGGGGTATTTCCTGCGAACATGAGCCCGGAGCAGGCGTGGATGTGGCCCAGGGCGGCGTAGGCTGCGCCGGAGCGCTCCAGCGACTGGGGGGCGATGGGGGCGTAGGTGCCGGACTGGCCCACCTCGCCGTGGAGACACAGCAGGTGGAGCCGCCCGTCCGCCGGGGCGGAAAATCCGGCCAGCGGGTCGCTCTCCCGGTGGGGGGCGGTGAAGGCGCAGCCGTGAACCACACAGTTGAGGGCTGGAAGTTCTACAGAAGTCAGCGCTTCAGAAGTGAAAATGTGGACATTTTCCGGCCATTTTGCCGTGAGATAGGGCGAGCGTGAGCCGCAGCAGTCGTGGTTGCCCGGGGCGATGAACACCGGCACGGCCATGTCCGAAAGTGCGGCAGTCAGCGCGTCGATGGTTTCCGGGTACACCCGCTCTCCGTCAAAGAGGTCGCCGGGCAGCAGCACGAGATCGACGCTCTCCCTCCGGGCCAGCTCCGCCAGCCGGGCGGGAAGCTGCCGCAGCTCCCGGCGGCGCTGGGCACTCTGGGCGGCGGTCAGCCCGGAAAAGGGGGAGTCCAGATGAAAGTCGGCGGCGTGAAGAAGTCTGAGCATGGCCGTCACCCCTCGATGTCCACCCGCTCCACGGCGGTGCAGCGGCGGTGGGCGGTGTCAATGGTGAAGAGGACGGCGTTGAGCTTGCAGGGGCCTTCCGCAGGCTGGAACCGCTGGGGCAGGCCGCCGAGGAAGCGGTTGATGGCCTGCTCCGGCCTGATGCCGATGACAGAGTACGCCGGGCCGGTCATGCCGAGGTCGCAGACGCAGCCGATGCCCCCGGGCAGGGTCTGGCAGTCGGCGGTGGGAACGTGGGTGTGGGTGCCCCAGAGGGCCTGCGCCCGGCCGTCCAGATACCACGCCATGGCCAGCTTTTCGCTGGTGGCCTCGGCGTGGAAGTCCACCAGCGTGATGTCCGCGTCGTCCGCCGATAAAATTTCGTCCATTTTGAAGAAGGGGTTGTCAAAATTTGCGTCCATGCCGCACCGGCCGATGAGGTTCACCACCCGGATGCGCAGGCCCCGGGGGCCGTCGTACACTCCCCAGCCCCGGCCGGGTGCCCGGCCGGTGTAGTTGGCGGGGCGGATAATGTAGGGATTGCCCTCCATAAACGATACGATCTGTTGTTTATCCCATGTGTGATTGCCCATGGTAATCACGTCGGCCCCGGCGGCGAAGATGTCCTCCGCCTGACGGGGCAGCAGGCCGTGGCTGGCGGCGTTTTCCCCGTTGACCACCGTGAAGTCCGCGTGATATGTCCGCCGCAGGGCGGGCAGGTGCCGCCGGAGATAGTCTACCCCAGCGTCGCCCACCACGTCGCCCACCGCGAGAACCCGAAGCTCCATCGCTGTGTCCTCCTTGTCGGTAAATGTGTGTCGTGGTTTCATTATAGCCCATCCCGGAGCGTTTCACAAGAAAAAAGGAACGGGCCCGGAGCGATGCTCCGGGCCCGCGGGCAATTAGTATCTCAGAACAAAATAAATGACATATAGCCAGCTGAGCAGGCCGTGGACAATGGCCCAGCCCACAGAGTGCCACGTGGTGTAGCTGATGACCATAGCCAGCGCGCTGCCGAAGGTGATGCCGGTCTTGACCGTTTTCTGAACGGCGTGGCTGTCTTTCATGGATGCACCCTCGTCCCGGACTCAGTAGCCGGGATAGACGTCGCTCTTCTTGGGCATGATGATGGCGGCGATGATGTATACCCACAGGGACAGACCCCCTGCCAGAATCAGGATGGCGGTGATGACCCGGACCAGCGTGGGGTCGATGCCGAAATATTCCGCCACGCCGCCGCAGACACCGCAGATCTTGGCGTCGGGGCCTTCGGTGCGATACAGTTTTTTCATAACGGATTCCTCCTTACAGGTCGTTCTCTTCCTGTTCTTGATGATGCTATTATACAGCTCCCTCATGAAAAAATCTTTGTTCTTATCTTAAAATTATATGAAAATTTTGAGGGTCAGATTGGATTGTCCCATGCGGCTTCTCAGCGGATGAGAGTGTTCTCGCCGGACACCGCGGTGACGCCCACGTCGCCGCTGAAGTAGTAGTCCAGAATGTCATAGGCCAGCGACGCCAGCGAGCTGCCCGACGTGCCGCCCTCCATGACGATGCACATGGCGATCTGGGGATCCTCGTAGGGTGCGAACACCACCAGCAGGCCGTTGGTGTTCTTGTTCTCCGCGCCCTCCGTCAGCTCGGCGGTGCCGGTCTTGGCGCCCACCTTCACCGGCAGGTTGTTGAAATACCGGGCGATAGCGGCGTTCTGGGTCACCTCGTACATACCCTCCTTGACGGCGGAAAGGTAGCTGTCCGGGATGTCGATAGAATTCAGCAGCTCCGGCTCTTTTTCATAGAGCACAGTGCTGTAATCGCTGGATTTGACGTTTTTCAGCAAATGGACGGCATAGTGATTGCCGCCGTTCACCAGCGTGGCGATATAGTTGGCGATCTGGAGGGGAGTGAACTGGTTGTTCTCCTGCCCGATGGCGGCGGCGGTGACGCTGCCGATCTGCCAGTCCGTGCCCAGCTTCTTGCTGGTCTCCGGCCCGGCCACGTAGCCCGCTTTGTCGCCAATCTCGATGCCGGTGCTCTGACCCAGGCCGAACTGGGCGGCGTACTCGTCCAGTTTATCGATGCCCACCCGGCGAGCCACCTCCCAGAAGTACACATTGCAGGAGTCCTTGATGGCTTTCACCAGAGTTTCCGTGCCGTGGCCGGAGCGCTTATGGCAGTAGGCCAGGAAGTTCCGCCAGCCCTCCACCGTATACCGGCCGCCGCAGTAGAAGGTATCCCGGGGCGTGATGACCCCCTCCATAAGGCCGGTGACGGCGGTGACCAGCTTGAATGTGGAGCCGGGGGCGTACAGGCCGTTGGTGGCCCGGTTCATCCACGGGGAGTACTCGTTCTCATTGAGCATATCGGTATATCCCGGCTCGCTGAGCCGGGTGAGATCGTAGGAGGGGTAGCTTGCCAGCGCCAGTACGCCGCCGGTCATGTCCACCACGGCGCAGGCCGCACCCTTTGGATTTTCGAGGGACTGAACGTGCTCGGCCAGCGCGTTTTCCACCACCGCCTGAAAGTCAATGTCCAGGGTGAGGGACACGTTCCCGCCGGGCACCGGCTCCTGCGTCTCTCCCGTCTCCTCGTCAACCGCCCACGACTGGGAGATGATTTTGCCGCTGTCGCTGGTGGTATATTTCCGGACGCCGCTCTTGCCCCGGAGGTAGCTTTCAAAGGCCCGCTCCGCTCCGGACTTGCCCACATAGTCGTCCATGTCGTAGCCCAGCTCCTTGTAATCGGGCCAGCTGTCTGCGTCAATGGCGCCCACCTGCCCCAGCACGTGGGCGGCGTAGGAGGTGTTGTATTTCCGGGAGGCCACGGAGTCTACGTTTACGCCGGTAAGCCCCTGCTCCTTCACCTTGGAGATGAAAGTGATGTCCACGTCCTTCGCAAAGACGTAGTCGGTGTAGACCACATCCTGCCGCCGGAGGTACAGCTCGTACAGCACGCCAAGCAGGGCTCGCACGTCCTCCGTCAGCTCCGCCTCCGCCCCCTTGCCCTTGGCGGCAAGGCCGAAGGTCTCGCACATCTTGGCCATGAGCTCCTCCGGTTCAAGGTAGGAGACGGCGTTGTCCTTGGGCTGCTCAGCCAGCGGGTCGTCAATCCACTTGTACTTCACCGCCAGCGCCCCCAGATTGGTGCGGCACTCCTCGGTGACCTCCGTCTCGTTCCCCGCCTCGTCCTCGGTGGTTTTGGTATTCAGGTAGGTGTAGACGTCGGTTTTTGTGAATGTATAAGGTGCGGAAGCTGTCACCGGGAAGGTGTCCGTCCACGTTACACCCTCCTCCCGGCACAGGGCGATAAGCTGCAGCAGGATCTCGTTGCGCTCCGCGGCGGTTCCCATGACAGAGGTGTCCAGCGTCACCTGATAGCTGCTGGCGTTGGTCACCAGCACCCGGCCCCGGCTGTCCAGAATTTCGCCCCGGACGCTGTCCACCGTCTCTGTCTCGGCGGTGGTGTAGGACGCCTGCTCCTGATAGCGGTCGCCGTTGACAATCTGGAGGTTATAGAGCACGGAACCGTAAAAGCACAGCACAGCCACGAACACCAGCAGCAGCCCGCCGCTGCGCCAGAGCAGCTGGCGGCCCTCCGCCTCGGTGCGGTCCTCCGGTGTCTTGCGGCCGTAGCGCTTGAAGTCCTTATTCATGGTAGATCCTCCCGTAATGCCGGCAGCAGAACAGGCACAGGCCGTATACCGGCACGCCGAACACCAGCGTCCAGAGATATTCCGGTGCCGCCGTCCGCAGCAGTGCGGGCAGCGCCACCCCGGCGGCCAGCCGGGGCAGGATCTGGCTGAGCTCGTAGACCAGCTGGCTCACAAGGCCGGCCAGCAGGAAGCCTACCAGATCCCGGCGCATGACGTACTGGGCCAGCAGGCCGCAGATCCACCCCAGCAGGGGCAGACCTGCCACCCAGAGCAGGCTCCCATGGGTGGCGGCGGCGAGGACGATGCCGGCGGCGATGCCGAAGCCCGCCCCGGCCCGGGCCCCCTCCAGCACGCCCACTGCCACCACCGTCAACGGCAGCAGCATGGGCACCGCCCCGAGAGGCAGAAAGGTCAGCACGTAGTAGTTTAAAATGGTGACGAGCGCGAGGGCGGCGCCGTAGGCCGTCCACTTCCACGCGATATCACGGGGCGTCATGCCGCCGCCCTCCTTTCCTTAGCCCAGCTGGGCCGGGTGTATTCGCCGCACAAAGACACAGCGCGGCCGGTTTTACCGTGCGGCGTCCGCACACGGGGGTTTTACACCAGCTCGCCGAACAGCGCCCACGTGGAGCAGCCGGTGATTTTCACGTCGGCAAATGTCCCGATGAGGGACAGGTCGCCGTTGAGGTGGACCAGCCGGTTCCCCGGGGTTCGGGCGTTGAGGTTGCAGCGGGCGTCGTCGCTCTCTCCGTCGATGAGACAGCGCTGGACGGTGCCGATGTACGCCTGATGCTTTTCCAGCGAAATGCGGTTCTGGGCCTCCACCAGCCGGTTGAAGTTGGCGGACTTCTCATCCTTACTCATGGGGTCGTCCATCTCGGCGGCGGGGGTGCCCTTCCGGGGGGAGTAGATGAAGGTGAACAGCGCGTCGAACCGCACCTGCTCGATGAGGGACAATGTCTCCTCAAACTCCTCGGTGGTCTCGCCGGGGAAGCCCACGATGACATCGCTGGTGAGCACCACGTCCGGAATCCGTGCCCGCAGGGCGGCCACCTTTTCGAGGTACTGCTCCCGGGTGTAGCGGCGGTTCATGGCCTGAAGCACCCGGCTGCTTCCGGACTGG
>CAYNEH010000086.1:0-7828 GCA_964396195.1 uncultured Oscillospiraceae bacterium | reverse complement strand
CAAGCGTTTTGCGCAGCAAAACCTTGGCGGAGGGCGAATTCACTTCGCCCGAGCACTGAAATCGCCCTCGGGGCAAAGGCCGCCTTGCGGCGGCCGGAATCTAAAAAAGCGAGACACGATTTTCATCGTGTCTCGCTTTTTGGTGCGGATGACGGGACTCGAACCCGTACGGCCATGAGCCACTAGCACCTCAAGCTAGCCAGTCTACCAGTTCCAGCACATCCGCATTTATGGGGGAAATCCCTCACAGCTTGTTTATTATATTGTAAAAAAAGAATTTTGTCAAGAGCAAAAAAAGTATTGACAAAGAAAGAATCACATGGTATTATAAATCCTGCGCTGATGAGTGCACCACTTGCGCGAGTGGTGGAATTGGTAGACTCGCTGGCTTCAGGTGCCAGTGCTCGCAAGGGCGTGCGGGTTCGACTCCCGCCTCGCGCACCAGGCAAAAATAATCCGAACCATATCTTCCTAATCGGAGATGGGTTCGGATTATTTGTTTTTTTAGCGTTTTGAAAACGCTCACTTCCAAAGCGGGTGCAGTCATTAATGCTTGACAGCGGTGCTGTCCGGCAGTATGATGCCCTTAAAGTTCACATACAATCTGCAACCTGAAGCACACTTTAAGTTGGAAGTTTTTGAAATTTTTCGGAGGGATTTTTATGGTCTATACAGTGGGTGAAATGGCAAAGCTGCTGGAGGTTCCGCCCTCCACGCTGCGTTACTACGACAAGGAGGGGCTGCTGCCCTTTGTGGAACGCTCCTCCGGCGGTATCCGGATGTTTCAGGAGACGGATTTCGAGTGGCTCCAGATTATCAGCTGCATGAAAAAGGCCGGGATGTCCATTCGGGATATCCGGCAGTACATCGAGCTCACCATGCAGGGGGACGCCACCATCGGACTGCGTCTGCAGATGTTCCGGCGCCAGCGGGACGCGCTCAAGGCGCAGATCTCGGAGATGGAGCGTACACTGGAGACAGTGGAGTACAAGTGCTGGTTCTACGAGACGGCGCAGGCGGCGGGCACGGCAGACGTGCCGAAAAACATGCCGGATGACGAGGTGCCCGAGCGCTTCCGCGCCATCCGGCAGGAGTTGAAAAGTATCCCCAACGCGGAATAAGGAGGCACTTCCCATGAAAAAGGCAAAATACACTGCGCTGCTGCTGGCGCTGACCATACTGCTGGCCCTGCCCGGGTGCGAGGGGAACGGAACCGGTTCGGACACTTCGTCCGCCGCCCCGTCTGAAAGCGCCGACGTCACTTCCGCGCCGGAACCGTCCGACTCCGACGCGCCTGATGCTTCCGGCTCCGTTGAAACCGGCGATGTATCCTCCGATGAGCCGGGGGAGACGCTTGATGTGGACGGCGCTGCCGTCCCCGCCGTGCTGTACGAGAGCGATCTCGGCTACACCATGCTCTATCCCCGGGAAGGCGTCACCCTGTCCGAGTGGGAGGGGGGACAGACCTTCGAGCTGACCGATGCGCCGGGCACCTATCTGGCCGTGAGCCTGCTGGACGTTTCCAATGTGGACGAGGCCGTAGCCGTGGTGCAGTTTGAAAACGCCGTAGACAGCGACCCCAGCGGCTACATCTTCGGCGCGAAGAGCTACGCCGGGGTGCGGCTGTCCGATGCAGCCGGAGGGCTGACAGTGGACTACATCATCCTCCGGGAGGGTGACTCCGTCTATCTGGTGGAGCGGGCTGTCTTTACCGGCGGAGAGGGCAAAACTGCCCTGCTCCAGAGCATGCTTGACAGCTTTACCGTCACCTGAAAGGAGCCTTCCCATGGATTATGACCAACTGCTGAACGGATGCAGCGAGGTGGGCCGCCGGATGCTGGCCGCCGGAGCCGAGATCTACCGGGTGGAGGACACTGTCCGCCGGATGCTGGCCGCCTACGGCGTGGACGGTCAGGTGTTCGCCATTCCAAATACCCTCATCGTCAGCATGACGGACGAAACGGGGCAATGCCGCACCCGCCTGTGCCGGACGGAGTCCGCGGGCAGCACCGATATCGAAATTGTGGAGCGCTTCAACGCCCTGAGCCGCTCGGTCTGCGCCGCGCCGCCCCCGCCGGAGAAACTGCCGGAGCTTGTCCGGGAGACGGCGAACCGCTGCCGCCGATACTCTGCAGCCGGCATCCTGCTGGGCTATTTTCTGGGCGGGATGTTCTTCACGCTGCTGTTCGCCGGGGGAAACTGGCTTGACGCGCTGGTGGGCGGGGGAGCCGCCCTGCTGGCGGGCCTGTCCGTCCTGCCCATGGATAATTTACGGGTGAACTTCTTCTTCAAGACCGTCGCCGCCGCGGCCATCCTCGGCGCGGCGGTCTACAGCGCCCGGGCGGCGGGTCTTGCCATCGACACCGGCGCCACCATCATCGGCGCGCTGATGGTGCTGGTTCCCGGGCTGGTGTTCACCAACTTCATGTGCGACCTGCTCACCGGAGATCCTCTGTCCGGCACCAGCACCTTTATCCGCGCCGTCCTCACCGCCGCCGCCATCGCCATCGGTACCGGCGCGGCACTGTCCCTCTTCCGGGCGCTGAACCTTCCGTCGGACGGCATAATCCACGCGGTGGCCTACCCCCTGTGGGCGCAGCTGGGCTTTGCCTTCATGGCCTGTCTGGGCTTCGGCCTGCTGTATAACGTCCACGACTGGGGCGTGGTGCTGTGCTGTCTGGGCGGGGCACTGGGCTGGCTGGTGTTCCGGGCGGCGGACGCCGCGGGCACCGGCATCTGCCTCCAGTATCTGCTGTCCGCCATCGCCATCGCCATTTATGCCGAGGTCATGGCCCGGGTACGAAAGTTTCCCATCACCGCCTATCTGGTGGTGTCCTTCTTCCCGCTGGTGCCCGGCTCCTATATCTATTACACCATGTACTACGCCATTCAGGGTCAGCGGCAGCTGTTTATGGAGACAGGGCTTCTGACCATCGGTCTGGCCGGCTGTCTGGCCATCGGCGTGCTGCTGGTGTCCACCACCGTAGCCAGCTGGACGAATTGGAAACGCAAAAAGGAGGCCCGCCATGGCACGCTATGACGTTATTTTACTGGATGCCGATATGACCCTGCTGGACTTTGAGCGATCGGAAGCAGAGGCGCTTATCCGGGCGCTGGAAAAGTGGGGCCTGCCCCATGATGAAGCGACCTGCGCCGCCTATTCGAAGATCAACGGCGCCCTTTGGGCCGCCATGGCACGGGGCGAGATAGACCAGGACTACCTGCGGGCGGAGCGGTTCGCGGCTCTCCTGCGCTGGCTTGGCCGGCCCGGCGACGCCACAGCCATCGGCCGCGATTACGAGGAATTTCTGGGGGAGACGGCCCACCTGCTCCCCGGCGCAGCGGATTTCTGCCGGACGCTGGCGGGTGCGGGGCTTACGGTGGCCATCGCCACCAACGGCCTGCCCCGGGCCCAGCGCGGGCGGTATGTCCGCACAGGGCTGGACAAAATCATCCCCCACCTGTTCATCTCCATGGAGCTTGGGGCGCAGAAGCCCCAGCCGGAGTTTTTCGACCGGGTACTGGAAGAACTCCGCGTCACCGACCGGAGCCGGGCCGTCATAATCGGCGACGGACTGGGCACCGATATTCTGGGGGCCAACCGGGCGGGGCTGGACTGCATCTGGTACAATCCCCGGCATCTGCCCCTCACCGGCGGAGCCAAACCGGACTACACGGCAGACAGCTACGCAGCCGTGCTGAACATCCTGGAAATTCCCGTCCCGACGGCAAAAGTTTAACCGATTTGTAACGACTTTCCCTCCGGCATTATGTTAACATAATGCTCGCCCGGGGCGGCCGCCCCGAATGACGCAGAGAAAAGAGAATTTCAGCATGAAACGACAACTTACCGCCATTCTGGCGGCAGCACTGCTTTTTTGCCTGCTGGGCGGCTGCGCCGCCGGAAAGGGCACAGTCTCCGACCCGTCCGGCACCGGGCAGACCGGCTCCGCCAGCGCCCTCCCCACAGGCGACGCAGGGGAGACCCCGTCTCAACCCTCCGAAACGCCGGAGCCCTCCGAAACGCCGGAAATTTCCGAGACGCCGGAGCCCACACCCACGCCCGTTCCGGATACGCCGCCCTATGAGTTCGGCCAGCCGGTGGGCGAGAGCGACCCGGTGGACGAGGATTACTTTGACGACGCGGTGTTTCTGGGCGACTCCCGCACAGAGGGATTGCAGCTGTACAGCGGGCTGAAGTCCGGTGACTTTTTCTGGCACAAGGGCATGACCGTGTTCCGGGTGGATGACCCGGAGCACCGGGTCATCGAGGTGGACGGGCAGAAAATGACCATGATGGAAGCCCTCGCCCTCAAGCAGTACGCCAAGGTGTATATCATGATCGGCATCAACGAGCTGGGCTACCCCGTCTCGTCCTACAACAAGGGCCTGCGGGCCATGGTGGACAAGGTAAAGGAGCTTCAGCCCGGCGCCGTCATCTACCTTCAGACCCTGCCCCCCGTCAATGAAGAGGTCGCAAAGGCCAGCGGACTGGGCGACTACATCAACAACGCCAACGTCGATGCTTTCAATGACACGGTGGTGCAGACGGCGGCGGACAAACAGGTGGCTCTGCTGGATACGGCCTCCGTGTTCCGGACGGAAAGCGGTGACCTTGACGCAGACATGGCCGCCGATGGCGTCCACTTCCGCCGGGCGGGCTACCAGATCTGGTACGAATACCTTAAAACCCACACCCTGACGGCGGAGGAATACGCCGCTGCGGTTTCCGCCGAACCGGACGCCGATCCGTCTGAAAGCGCGGGGAACTGACACTAAGGAGCTGTTTTTTATGAAAAAAATCCGTCTTATCTGGCCGGTGCTGGCCCTGCTCCTGCTGTGCGCCTGCGGCGGCTCGGGCGGTGACAGCAAGACTGCCTACTCCGTCCAGAACACCCAGGACCTTATCGACGCCGGGGCCTTTACCGGCGAGATGGAGGAGGTGGACGGCGACGTGGCCGCCGCCCTGTACGGCCTTGACGAGAGCACCGTCACCGAGTGCAAGTGCTTCATGGCGGTGAACACGGCGGTGAGCGCCGACGAGGTGGCCGTGCTGGTGCTGACCGACGAAAAAGCGGCGGACGCCGCCGTGGCCGCCTGTAAGGCCCGGGTAGACAGCCAGATTGAGAGCTGCACCGACTACGCCCCCGCCGCCATCCCTGGGCTGGAAAACGCCGTAATCCTCCAGCGGGGCTGCACCGTCCTCTTCGCCGTGGGCGACCCGGACAAGCTCCCGCAGGCCCTCAGTGACCTGGCTCTGAGCAACTGAACAAGATGAAAAAACCACCCCGGTTTTCTTCAGAAAACCGGGGTGGTTTCATATCTGATGCTTGCAGGCTCCGTGTCCGCGGGGCTTTGCTTTTTAATCCCAGGACACGTGATCCGGGGCGTCGGAGTCTCCGCCGTTCCCGCTGTCGGAGGGAGGATTGACCGGCGTGTTGGTCATGCGGATGGAACGGGCGGGGGGCTCGATATCGCCGGGCAGACTGACCTCGGCCTGCGACGGATCACGGCCCTGAATGATGGCCACCATTTCCGCACCGGTGATGGTCTCCTTTTCCAGCAGGTAGGCCGCAATCTTGTCCAGCAGCTCCCGATGCTCCTCGAGGATCCGGATGGCGTCGGCATGGCACCGGTCAATAATGCCCCGGATTTCCTCGTCGATGCCGGCGGCGGTGTCCTGCGCGCAGGTCAGCCCCATCTGGCCGTCCAGATACTGATTCTGTACCGTGGCGAGTCCCATCATGCCGTACTTGCTGCTCATGCCGTACATGGTGACCATCTTCCGGGCCAGATCGGTGGCCCGCTCGATGTCGTTGGCCGCGCCGGAGGACTTGGAGTTGAACACCACCTCTTCGGCGGACCGTCCGGCCAGCAGGGAGCGAATCTCTGCCAGCAGGTCTTCCTCCGTCATGAGGAACTTCTCCTCCTCAGGCAGGTGGAGCGTGTAGCCCAGCGCGCCCTGCGTATGGGGTACGATGGTAATTTTGCTCACGGGCATGGTGTTGTTCTTCTGGTAATGAGCCACCAGTGCGTGACCCACCTCGTGGTAGGCGATCATGCGCTTTTCCTGCTCGGTGAGAACGCTGCCCTTCTTTTCGCTGCCCGCGATGACAAATTCGAAAGAGGTGAGCAGATCCTGCTGGTTCACCGCCTTGCGGCCCTGCCGCACCGCCCGGAGGGCGGCCTCGTTGACGAGGTTGGCAAGGTCGGCGCCCACGCAGCCCGCGGTGGCCTGAGCGATCTTCTTAAGATCCACGTCGTCAGACAGGCGGATGTTCCGGGTGTGAACCTGAAGGGTGGCCAGACGTCCGGCCAGATTAGGACGGTCAATGGTGATCCGCCGGTCGAACCGGCCGGGACGAAGCAGAGCTTTGTCCAGCACCTCGGGCCGGTTGGTGGCGCCCAGCACGATGATACCCTTGCCCGGGTCGAAGCCGTCCAGCTCAGCCAGCAGCTGGTTGAGGGTCTGCTCCCGCTCGTCGTTGCCGCCCATGCGGTTGTCCCGGGACTTGCCGATGGTGTCAATCTCATCAATAAAGATAATGCAGGGGGCCATTTTGCTGGCTTCCTTGAACAGGTCGCGGACACGGGACGCGCCCACGCCCACGAACATCTCTACGAAGTCGGAGCCGGAGATGGAGAAGAACGGCACATTGGCCTCGCCGGCCACGGCCTTGGCAAGCAGTGTCTTACCGGTGCCCGGAGGGCCAACCAGCAGTGCTCCCTTGGGCAGCTTTGCACCGATCTCGGTGTATTTGCCGGGGTTGTGGAGGAAGTCGATAATCTCCTCCAGGCTTTCCTTTGCCTCATCCTGTCCGGCCACGTCGGCGAATGTAACGCCGGTCTTTTTCTCCACGTACACCTTGGCGTTGGCCTTGCCCACGCCGCCGATGCCGCCCATGCCGCCGGAGCCCATTTTCTTGAACATATAGCGGTAGATGAACACCATGGCCAGCACCGTGATGAGGGTGGGCAGCACGTAGCTGACCACGGCGGACAAGATGTACTGGCTGTCGGTGACCAGCTCCGTGCCGTAGGTGACGCCCTGCTCATCCATCAGGGGGATGAGGGTGTCATCGGAAATGGGGGCAGTAACGAAGGTGGCTGTGCTCTCCAGCGCGTCGTTGAGCCGCCCGTTGAACCACTTGTTGAAGAGGTGGCGCTGCTGCTCGCTGAGGGACTCGGTGATCTGCTCGGCGTAATCCGTCAGGGGCGGCGTGCCCTTCTTCACCGTGAAGTAGTAGGCGTTGGAGCTGATGTCCACCGTATCCACATATCCGGCGGATACCCACTGCTTGAACTCAGAGTACTCCACCTGTACGGTGCTGGCATTCTGGATGGAGCTGACGCAGGTGTTCAGCAGCATCACCAACACTCCGGCCCACAGCACGATGCCGAGGAAGCCGATAGGCGCTTTTTTCTTGTTGTTATTGTTGTTGCTTGGTTTGTTAGGCCCGGCCATAGGCGTGCCCCTCCTTCAATGTCTGGAAGGTCATAAAAAAAGCGAAAACATTCCATTTATTTTAAATGAGTATACCACGCCCGGTTGGCAAAAACAAGGAATGTTCATGGACAGGGTGTGAATTTTCTGTAACCAAAGGGCCGGCGGCCCTTTGGGAATCGCAAGGGCGCAGCCCTTGCCACCGCTTTTCTTCTTTCGAAAGAAGAGAAACGTCAGGTTTCGCCTGCGGGCCACTTTTTTCGTATTCGCCGGAAAATCGGCGAGGAATTTGGTGCGTCCTGCGGACGCTCCGCTGGTGCATCACCGGGAGCCCGGTGGCGGCTTTTTCTCGACCCCATTTCTTTTGTTTGCGTACAAAAGAAA
>CAYNEH010000085.1:0-7865 GCA_964396195.1 uncultured Oscillospiraceae bacterium | reverse complement strand
AAGTTCTCCCCTGATGATGTGAAAGACCGTGCACTCTTTGACCGGTACCAGACGCTTTACAGCGAGGTGATCAGCGAAACGGCCTCCCGCCACAGCCCGTGGTATGTCATCCCGGCAGACCGGAAGTGGTACGCGCGGTTTTTGGTGTCGCAGGTCGTACTGTCCTCTCTGGAGGCGTGCTGCCACTCGTACCCGGAACTTTCGCCGGAAGCGCGAAGTGTGCTGTCTGACTACCGTGAGCAGTTGGAGAGCGAACCGTCCTGACGGAGCGCGGAGCAGTTCGAAACGCCTGATTTTGCCGCTTTGCGGCCGAGATGCGCAGGAGATGTTCTTATGTCAAAAGAACCTGAATCCACAAAGAAATACCCCTATACTCAGAATCGTGAGCTGAGTTGGCTCCGGTTCAACCAGCGGGTGCTGGAGGAGGCAGCGGATCCATCAGTGCCGCTGCTGGAGCGCCTGAAATTCATATCCATTTTTTCCAGCAATCTGGACGAGTTCTTCATGGTGCGGGTGGGGAGCCTGTTCGATATTGCCCGGGTATCTCCCACTGAGGTCGACAACAAGACCGGCTGGACTGCCACGGAGCAGCTCGACCGTATCTACGCCACCGTCCCCGGACTGATTGCGCTGAAAAAGCAGATATATCACGCTTTAATGGGGGAGCTGGCCTCAAGCGGCATTGAGGATGTGCCCGTGTCCGCACTGAATGCCGCGGAGCTGAAATTCGTCAACCGCTATTTCAGGGCCAATATGCTGCCGATCCTCTCGCCTATCATCGTGGGGCCGCACCATCCGGTTCCGCATCTGGCGGGGAAAAAGCTCCACGCCGCCGCGCTGCTGGAGGACAAAAAGGGCCGCCGGGCCATCGGGCTGGTGCCGATGCCGGAGTCTTTGCCGCCGTATCTTCTGCTGCCGGAGGGGGGCGGACGCTTTGTCCGTATGGAGAGCCTGCTGATCCATTGGCTGCCTACGCTGTTCGGGGCCTACACCGTGCGGGAAAGCTGCGTACTCTGCGTGACCCGGAACGCCGACATCAGTTTCGATGACGAGAAGTTCGATGACAACGAGGAAAACCTCCGCAGACAGATTACCAAACTGCTGAAGAAGCGGGATTACCTCTCTGTGGTGCGGCTGGAGCTGGACCGGAAGATTCAGGACACGTTCCGTACCAAGCTGGCGGAACTGGTGCAGGTAGCCCCGCATCAGATTTTTGTTGACGACTGTCCGCTGAATATGCAATATGTGTACCAGCTGATCGACGAACTGCCGAAGGAGACGAGCCGCAGACTGCTGTACCGGCCTTACGAGCCCCGCTGGCCCGAGGACATCAGTCAGGAGCAGAGCATGATCCAGCAGATTCAGCGGCAGGATCAGCTGGTGTATTACCCGTATGATTCCGTGGAACCGTTTCTGAAACTGCTTAACGAGGCAGTGGATGATCCCAACGTGCTTTCCATCAAGATCACCATTTACCGTCTGGCCTCCTCCTCCCGTATTGCCCACGCACTCTGCCGGGCCGCGGAAAAGGGCAAGGAAGTGCTGGTGCTGATGGAGCTGCGGGCCAGATTTGACGAAGCGAATAATTTGGCCTGGTCGGAGATGCTGGAGCGGTCCGGCTGTCAGGTAATCTACGGGATAGGCGGCTTCAAGTGCCACAGCAAGATCTGCCTCATCACCATGCGGAGTCGGGGAAAACTCAGCTACATCACGCAGATCGGAACCGGAAACTATAACGAAAAAACCAACGCCATGTATACGGACCTGAGCCTTATGACCGCTTCGGATGTAATCGGCGAGGATGCAGCCGTATTTTTCCGGAATATGCTGGTCAACGACCTGGACGGCGTTTATCGTGGCCTGTGTGTCTCGCCGCACGGCATCAAGAATATGCTGCTGGATCAGATTGACGGTGAGATCCGCAAGGGGCCGGACGGATACATCTGCATCAAGGCAAATTCCGTCACGGAGAAGGAGGTCATGGATAAGCTCTGCGAGGCATCACAGGCAGGGGTTGAGATCCATCTTATCATCCGCGGCATCTGCTGTATTTTGCCCGGCATTTCAGGCTATACGGAAAATATTCAGGTGGTCAGTGTGGTGGGTCGCTTTCTGGAGCACGCCCGGATCTATCTGTTCGGGAGAGGCGAGCGGGCGAAGGTCTACATCTCCTCTGCCGATCTGATGACACGCAACCTGAACCGGCGCGTAGAGATTGCCTGCCCTGTTTACGATCCGGTTCTGCGGGATCGCCTGAAATGGCTGCTGGATTCCCAGCTGCGGGATACGGCAAAGGCGAGCTTCCTGCTTTCGGACGGTTCCTACAGCCGCAAACACAGTGCCACGCCCTTCGATTCTCAGGCATACTTCATGGAGCAGTCTCCCCATATGCCTCAGGCGGCTCCCGGGAAGCGGGAGACCCTTCTGCAGCGGCTGTGGGATCTGATGCCGGGAAAACACAGAAAACAGCGAAAATGAAGCAGCGATATGCCTGATTCCGGAAGGGTATCGACTGGTTATAGGATGCCCCGGCAGGCTGTGCTGCGGTTGCGGTACCTGCCGGGGCTCTTCTGCTTTTTTACATACGGAACCGGATGGCTGGGCATCTTTTTTCCGGACGGGTGTCCGATTGCCGGAACGGTTTTAGTGCGTTAAACCGGAGACTTGCGCCGGCGGTTGATGTGTGGTATACTCCGCCGCGTTGAATGGTATTTTTAACAAGAGAGGAACATAAAATTATATGAAGCGTCTTTATGGAGATCTTAAAATGAGTTGGCTGTCCGTGATCCTGTTTGCGATTGCTGCGGGCGTTTATACCGGCGGGATCATGCTGGTGGACGCTCTGAAGGATACATCCTTTCAGGATATTGGTATCTCCCATGAGTGGTGGGTCATCTTCGCGGTCATCATTGTGGTAAACTGCGAAAAAAACTGGGAGGCCATGCTGAAGTGCTTTGTGTTTTTCATGATCAGCCAGCCGCTGGTGTACGCGGTTGAGGTGCTGTTTGGCCCGCTTACGTTGGATATGGCGATGCACTACTACCGGATCTGGCTGCCGATGATCGTTTTGACGCTGCCGGGGGGATTTGTCGCGTATTACTGCAAGAAACAGAATCTGCTCGGAGCTGTTATTCTGAGTATCGGGAACACGATACAGGTGGCGTTTGGCGTATACTATCTTGCGCAGGCGATTACCAACTTCCCGCATCATCTGCTGAGCAGTCTGATATGTTTTGGCTCGATGCTCCTGATGAGCTTTCAGATTCAAAAGGGGCGGCGGAATCGCCTGATCTGCATTCTGCTCCCGGTGGTGCTGCTGGCGATTCTGCTCGTTTTCCTGAAGCTGAGCGGGCGGACGTTTTTCTGAGCGGTGCAAAGAAGCTGAAGCAGAGCGGCACGGTGCCGGACAGGCGTACAGTCAGGGGCTGCCCGCGTTCGGATTGCCTGTGCCCTGAATTTTCAAAGGAGTGAACGGACTGAAATGAAGAAACGAGCTGCTTTACTGGCTGTCGCTGTCTGTATTTTGCTGACCGGGCTGGCGGGATGCCGGAGTGACCGGACACAGACAAAGGAGACCGAGGAGTCTGCAGAGCCGTCATCGGCCGTAAGCGTACAAACAGCTTCTGACGGAGATGTGAAAATGGATTATATCGTATTTGGCAGCGGAGAAAAAAATTTTGTGATTCTTCCGGGGCTGTCTGTGCACAGCGTGATGGGGTCGGCAGACGCGATTGCGGAATCCTATAAGGACTTCACTGAGCAATATACCGTATATGTTTTTGACCGGGCCGCAGACATACAGGAGGGCTATACCGTCAGAGACATGGCTGAGGACACCGCAGCGGTGATGAAGGCGCTGAATATTGAGGACGCCGATGTGTTCGGCGCGTCCCAGGGCGGCATGATCGCGCTGTATCTTGCCATCGATCATCCGGAACTGGTTCATAAGATGATCCTCGGCTCAACGCTGGCAAAACCCAACGACACGGCCAGTCAGGTAATCGGCGAATGGATCCGGCTGGCGGAGGAAAAGAACGAGAGCGAACTCCTTGAGAGCATTGTGGACCATATCTATTCCGAAGCGACGCTGGAGACATATCGGGAAACTTTGATCACGTCCAATCAGGGAATCAGCGATGAGGAATACCGGCGTTTTGCAATTCTGGCAGAGGCATGCGAGAGCTTTGACTGTTATGATGAACTCTCAGCAATCCAATGCCCGGTTTTGGTGATCGGCTCAGAGGGTGACCGCGTTGTGACTGCGGATGGCTCAAGACAGATTGCAGAGGCAATCGGCTGTGAATTGTATCTCTACGATGACAGCTACGGGCACGGCGTATACGACGAGGCGCCGGATTACAGACAGCGGTGTCTGGATTTTCTTGCGGAGTGAGTGCAGTCCCATCTGCGGTGCTGCCCCAGATATCTGACGCAGATAAGTGATGCGCCGCGAAGACGGCTTTTTCCGGGTTCGGGAAAAGTTAAATGAAACAAAAGCGCCGGTTCGCGGGTATTAGAGGTGAAGCCCGATCTGATTTTGAAAGGGGACAGGCAAATGAAAACAATTCGGGTGCCGGCTAAGGTCGAACAGCTTACGGTGATCAATCAGTTCATTGGCGAGGAATTAGAGCAGTATGGCTGCTCCGTAAAGACTCAAATGCAGGTGGAACTGGCGGTAGAGGAGATTTTTGTCAATATTGCCAGCTATGCCTATCATCCGGAGATCGGCGAGGCGGAGATCGGCGTAGACGCAGGCGGAGACCCGCCCACCGTTACGATCCGCTTTCTCGATCATGGCGTTCCTTTTAATCCGCTGGAGCGTTCGGACGTGGATGTGGCCAGCGCGGCGGAGTCCAGCGATGTCGGCGGGCTGGGGATACTGCTTGTGAAAAAAAACATGGATGATGTGGTATATTCCTATGAAGATGGGAAGAACATCCTTACAATTCGAAAGAAGCTCTGAGCAGCTCTCCCGCACGGCGGTTCTGAGGGCGATCAGAAAGGCGGCCCGGAGTAAGCTGCCGGGAACAGGGGGAGCAATTCAAAATGCCGGATAAATATAAGATCCGCTTTTCCATGGGAATGAAAAGCGCCTTGAATATCATTGTGATAGCCATTTTGATCGGCGGCGCGGCGGTGGTTTTCAGCTATCAGGCGTATCGGAGCAATCTGGATGAACAGATGATCCATACGGCGGATAATCTGGCTGTGGCGACTGCGGCTCAAATCGATCCGGATTCGATCGACCGCTATCTTGCCAGCGGAGAGACAGACGAGGAGTATGAGCGTGTACAGGCGAGACTGCTGGAGATTCAGGAGTATTACGGGATTGTGGCAATCTGCTGTTTCAAGCCGACGACGAACGGATTTTACGTGGTCTACAACACGGATCAGCGGGAGGATGCGCTGACGCTGGGTGAGGTACAGCAATTCACCTTTGAGGAATTTATCGAGGTGCAGGATCGCCTGCTTGCGGGGGAGGACGTGTCTCCCATCCGGCAGGAGAGCCGTGGAGCCGATGCTGTTTATGCCCTTGCCGCAATCCGTGACGCCAGCGGAACGGCAAAGGGCTATATGGCCGTTATCTTTTCCATGGAGGACACCGAAGCGGCGGAGCAGGCGTTCCTCTCCCACCTGATTGGGCTTCTGCTGGTTATTACCGCGATCCTTACGGTGCTGTCGGTGCTGTTTTCCCGCTATTGTCTGGTGCGGCCGCTGAATCGGCTGTCCGGCATCGCAGACCAGTTCGTGCAGCGGCAGAAGCAGGGAACGCTCGGTACGGATCAGAAAATAATTGAAGTTCCGAAGCTCGATACCGGCGATGAGATGGGGCGGCTCTATCATGCCCTTCAGCAGATGGAGCAGAGTATTTACGACTATATTCGGGATCTCACCAGCATTACGGCGGAAAAGGAGCGTATCGGTGCGGAGCTCTCCGTGGCCACGAAAATTCAGGCCAGTATGCTGCCCTGCATTTTCCCGCCCTTTCCCAACCGCACGGAGTTTGATATCTACGCGACCATGATGCCGGCCAAGGAAGTCGGCGGAGATTTCTACGACTTTTTTCTGGTAGATGACGATCATCTGGCACTGGTCATCGCGGATGTATCCGGCAAGGGAATCCCTGCAGCGCTTTTTATGGTCATCACCAAGGTGCTTCTGAAAAACAGCGCTCAGGCCGGCAAGGATCCGCAGTCTGTCCTGGAAGAGGTCAACGGGCAGCTTTGTTCCAACAACCCCATCGACATGTTCGTGACCGTGTGGCTGGGTATTCTGGAGATATCCACCGGAAAACTCACCTGCGCCAATGCAGGGCATGAGTATCCGGCGCTCTGCCGGAAAGGCGGGGAGTATGAGCTGATCCGCGATCCCCACGGTCTGGTGCTGGCCTGCCTTGACGGCAGCCGCTATGAAAACTACGAATTGCAGCTTCGCCCCGGCGATACGCTGTTTGTTTACACGGACGGTGTCGTGGAGGCAACGGCTCACGGCAACGAGCTTTTCGGTACGGACCGGATGCTCACGTCCCTGAACCGGGACACCGGCGCACTGCCCGGAGAACTGCTGCCCCGGATGAAGGCGGACATCGATGCTTTTGTCGGGGAAGCGCCGCAGTTCGACGACATCACGATGCTTGGTATACGATATCTGGGAAGCACGCCGCCCGATGAAGAGGGGTAAGAGGGCTTTCCGGAACAGGCGGAAGGTCCCCTTCCGCCCCGCGGCGCACGGCTGCGGATACAGGGGAAAATAACACAGCAATAGGAGCTTTACAATGAAAAAACTGCTACTTATGATCATCGCCGCTTCGCTGGTGCTCTCACTGACCGCCTGCGGCAGCACGAAACAGCCGGACGCGTCGGCCGCTTCCACCCCGGATGCCGCCGATACCCCCAGCGAGTCTCAGACGAACGGCGCGGACGAGACGCTGACCGCTGCCATCGGGACACCGCTGACTGCAGAGGAGGAATACACCGCCGACGACGGCACGGTGCTGCTGACCGTGAAATACGAACTGCCGCAGCTGGAACTGCGCACGGCGGCCGGCGAGAGCGCTGAACTTGACGGTTCCGCGCAGGCGGACATCTGCAGTACCTTTAACGATGCAATGAAGGACGCGGCGGCGGAACTGGATGCCGCTGCGCAGGAGATGCTGACGGCTGCGAAAGAGGCGTATGCCGGCCTTGACGCAGCCGGTCAGGCCGAATGGACGGGCTATGCCGAGGAACTGACCGTTACCGGCACCTATCAGACCGACGGCCTTTTGAGCATTGTCGCGGACGGCTATGTCTCGCAGGGCGGAGTGCATCCCTCCACCTATCTCAGAACGTGGAACTATGACCTCACCACGGGCGAATTTATCACTTTTGACACCCTGACCGGTGCGGGCAATCCCTTTGGTCAGGCGCTTCAGGCTGCGATTTCCGCCGATATTTCTGGCCAGATCACCGACGAGATGAGCGAGGGCTACTTTGACGGCTATCAGGATGCGGTCGTGGACTTTGCTTCCAATGCGGATTTCTATTTTGATGAGTCCGGCATGGTTGTCGTGTTCGACGTCTATGTGCTGGCACCTTATGCCGCCGGACGGCAGACGTTCAGCATTGCTTACGGGGATTTCTGCTATCTGCTTGACGAGCACACCCGGACGCTGTTCGACCGCTCTCAGGGCGAGGCTGTTGTTGACGACTACCTCACCGCGCAGACCATGTGGGCATGGTTTAATATGTCCATGCCGCCCCTGGACGGCGAGGAAATCGCGTTCACTGCGGAGGACGGCACGGACTACTATTCTGCTGCGCTGGGCAACGTGACCACCCTTGACGGGCTGCGTGAGCTGCTCTGCCGGTATGTCAGCGAGGCAC
>CAYNEH010000084.1:0-7871 GCA_964396195.1 uncultured Oscillospiraceae bacterium | reverse complement strand
ACCTTGTGGGCTACATTCCCGTAGATGAACTGCTAAAAGCGGAACAGGCATGACCTAAATCATGCCTGTTCCAAGAAAATTGATTTTACTGTCTTACCAGCAGAGAGCCTTACTTGTGCTGTTTTTTGAAATTACCGGTTGTAGATATTGTTTGTCCATACCCAGGATTTCAGCGGCGGGAATTTCGGAATGAGCCGCGTTATTTGCATGGCGGGATATCGTACAAAACTGCACATACAGACATCCCGGCGGGACAGCCACGCCGGAGATACTCCGGACCTATCGGGTCCCTTCCTCTACCTCTTCGTATTGAAGATCCAGCGGAATGCGGGCGCCGTCCTGCTCATAGCGCCCGTCGATGCCGCAGCGGGGGCATCGGCCGAAGACTTCGCCGAACAGCGCTATGTCTTCGACCGCGTATTTGAACCGTTTGCCGCACTGCGCACAGTGGTAATAGAAAAAGCAGGAGCCCCAGCTCATTTTGCCAGACCCAGGATCTCTCGGGCTTCCGCCGGGGTAGCCACTTCACTGCCGTATTCCCGGATGACGCGGGCGGCCCGCTCCACCAGCTGCCGGTTGCTGTCGGCCAGCTGTCCTTTGGCATACATGACGTTGTCTTCCATGCCCACGCGGATGTGCCCGCCCATGGCAACGGCGCCGTAGGCCATCTCCATGGCGCAGTGCCCCACGCCGAAGCAGCTCCAGGTGGAGCCGGGACAAAGCTGCTCCATGGTCTCCTTCATGAACACCAGGTTTTTCATGGTACCGGGAATGCCGTTGGCACAGCCCATGCAGAACTGGAAGTGCAGCGGAGCCTTGAGCACGCCTTTTTTCAGATAATAGGCGGCGTTAGCGATCATGCCGGGATCAAAGGCCTCGATCTCCGGCTTGACGCCCCATTTCTGCATATTCCGGCCCAGTTCCTCCAGAAATTTCGGATGATTGATGAACAGGCTGGAGTTGAGCCAGTTCATGGAGCCGCAGTCGTAGGAGCCCATTTCGGGCCGCAGCTCCCGGAGATGGGCCTGCCGTGTCTCGTCAGTGGCGTTCAGGTCGCCGGAGGTGGTCATGTTCAGGATGATATCACAGTCCGGATGCTGCTCCCGGAGCAGTCGGACGGTCTCCCGGAATTTTTCGGTGCTCATGGTGCCGTTTCCTGCGTCGTCCCGCATGTGGAGATGGGCCACCGCCGCCCCGGCCTGCCAGCAGTCGTACACGTCGCTGACGATCTCCTGCGGCGTCATGGGAACGTTGGGGTTATTTTCCTTCTTGGGCCACGCGCCGGTGGTGGCCACGGTAATAATGGTTTTTGCCAAGTCAGTCACCTCTTCGTATAAGCCGAGCGGCAGGCGGCGGCCCGGGGGGAGCGGGCGTTCGCCTGCCGCGGAAGGCAGATCACTTATTCCGGTCAAACAGCTTCCGGACGTATTCCAGGCCGCTGTCACCGTTGCCCTCGGGCTCACCGTAACCGGTGCCGCCATAAGCGTAGGTGCGGTCGGGCACGTTGGGGATCAGGTCATCCTCGTCGATCTCGGCCACGCAGCGGGCCATGGAGCCGTCGCCCATATACCAGCGCAGGGGGAAGCAGTTGAATCGGAACCACTTGCCGGGCCGGATCTTGTCCAGATCGCCGCCCAGATTTTCCACGCCGACAATGCCGTGGCCCAGCATTTCCTTATGGCAGGGCTCCCAAGTGCCCCACACGCCAATATCCTCCAGCTCGCCGAACTTTTCATCATAGGCCGCCTGACCGTGGATGCGGATGTACTCGAACTTGTCGAATTCAGCATAGGCCTCCTCGCCGAACAGCTCCTTGTACTCCTCGGTGATGGGCTTTCCGGTGGCGCCCAGCAGGTTCATCCGGGTCATGCCGTTGTTGCCCATCGCGGTGTGCAGGGGATGATCCAGCGCCTGACCATCCATGGCCACGCACTTCAGGCCGTGCTTTACGAACCACTTGCCGGCATCAATGCCGGTGCCGGCGGCATAGTGATAGTAAGCCTTGGAATCGTCAAACAGCCGGTGCATCCCGGTGTTCAGGCACAGCACCTTACCCTTCAGTGCGGCTGGATCCACGCCATATTTGGCGCAGGCGGCGTCCAGATGCTTGTCGGTGATGAGTCCCCAGGGCTCGATGTCGATCTTGAGCACCACGGCTTCGCCGGTGTAGGCGTCTACAGGCATCTCGTGGGTGTAGCGGGCGCGGCGGCCATCGAATTCGTACTCCATGACATGGCGGGGCGCATCGCAGTGGGTACCGGTGTGCATGGTGCACTTGATGGACTGGGTCAGCACGCCGCCCTTGGCCATGGTGTGGTTGTTGTCGATCTCGGGCTTGTCAAAATAGGGCCAGCGGGGGATCTCAGCTCCAAAGGGGTGCGTCAGGTCTACAAATACTTTTTTACCCATGTTGTGTTCCTCCTGATTATGTTATTTCCCGTAAAGCATACGGATGAGATACTCGTTAAGTGCGGCGGCGGAAGCCGCGGTCTGCTCCGGCGTCCAGGTCTGGAAGCCCTCGCCGGACTTGAAGCCCAGCTTGCCCTCGTCCCGGAGCCTGCGAAGCAGCGGGGACGGCTCATGGGAGTCCTCCAGATCCTTCAGAATGTAATCGTGGATGCTGTACGTCAGATCCGTGCCCACCATGTCGGCGTTCTCCAGCGGGCCCAGCTGGGGCAGGCGCAGACCGAAGGAGTAGCGCACCGCTTCATCCACGGTCTTTGCGTCGGCAATGCCGCGCTCCACGATGGAGATGGCCTCCCGCCAGAGAGCGTGCTGCATCCGGTTGGCAATGAAGCCGGGGACGTCCTTTTTGCACAGAACAGGCTTTTTCCCCACGGCGGCCAGTATTTTCATCACGGTGTCCGCTGTCTCATCAGAGGTGGCGTCGGACTTGACCACCTCCACCAACGGGATCAGGTGGCCGGGGTTCCAGAAATGCGTCCCCACAAAGCGCTCCCGGTGCGTCAGATCCCGGCTGATCTCAGACGGGCTCATGACCGAGGAATTGGTGCAGAAGATCGTATCCGGGCGGCAGCGGGCCTCCAGCTTGGCGAACATATCCCGCTTGACGGCCATATCCTCGAACACCGCCTCCACCGCCAAATCGGCCCGGGAGATCAGCTCGCTGTCCAGATCGGTGGTAAAGGAAATGCGGCTCAGCCGCTCCTCGACCTCCCGTTCCGTCATGGCCAGCTCGTCCACAAGCTGTTTTGTGCTGGCGCGGATCCCTGCCTCCACATCGGTGGGATACAGGTCGTATACCCCTACCTGATACGTCGGTCCGGCCGCAAAAACGAATGCGATGTTCTTCCCCATCATACCCGCGCCGCAGATGAGGATATTTTTGATACTTTTCATGTTCCGTTGAACTCCTTCATCCGGCTCAGCACGTCAGGTAGCCGCCGGAGCAGTCGCAGTTCGCGCCGGTGATGAAATCCGAGGCGGAGGAGGAAAGGAACAGCGCATAGCCCACAAAGTCGGACGGCTCCGCCAGACGGCCGATGGGTTCCCGCTTCAGGAAGTTCTGGTAAACAGCGGAATCGGGGTCAAACATCCACTCGGTCAGTTCGGAGCGGAACACGGTGGGACAGATGGAATTGACGTTGATGCCGTACTTCGCCGTAAGATCACAGGCCAGAGAGGAAGCCATCAGGTCGGCCCCGCCCTTGGAGGTGCAGTAGCCGGTATAGCCCGCCATGCCCCGTTTGGAGCGCTGGGAAGTGACCACCACCATTTTGCCGCCCTTGCCCTGCTCGACCATCTGGTGGGCCACATACTTGGTGACGATGTAGACGGATTTGCAGTCGGCGTCCATGATGCGCTGCCAGTCCTCCACAGACTGATCCAGCACATTGGCGGGCTTGTTGTAGCCGTGGCAGACGGCCAGGATGTTGACCTCGCCATACCTGGCGACGCAGGCCTTGACCATGGCCTGAACTTCTTCCTCCACGGCGGGGTCTGCCACGAAGTAAGCGCAGTCGATGCCCTCGGCCTTGAACTCGTCCTCCAGAGCCTTCAGCTTGGCGCCGTTGCGGCCGGTCATAAAGACCTTGGCGCCGCCGTAGCCGTAGGCCTTGGCCAGCACGCAGCCCAAAGCGCCGGTGGCGCCGGTGACCAGAGCGACCTTTCCCTCCACGGAGAACATGGTATTACAAAAGTTTTTGTCTAGTGCGACCATACTCAGCTCCTCCTAAATCAAAAAAATTCAATCTGCTGCACTGAGGATACCAGCACTTTATCCTAAATTCCCGGTTTTTTACAATCCCTACAATTGAGTAAGTAAGGTACCAACCAGTAAGCCCTTACCGGTTGGTAACCATCTGATTTTTAGCACAACCGTAAAATTGCCCCCTTGCTTTTTGTGTGTTCTGTTCAAAATATCAAGTGAGATTCAGCGCCGTATACAAATTTTCACCGTTGTTTTCAGCTGGCGTAAAGCGGATGGCTTTGCTACAATAAAAAGCAGACAAAGGAGGGAGCAGTTCATGAGCAGCCGTGCGTTCGGCGGGGAGCCGGTCAATCCGTATCACTACGCGCTCCACTGCATCGGAGGAAAGTGGAAAATGACGATTCTGCATGAGATCTATACCTTCGGAAAAATCCGCTTCAACAGTACGCTCAGGCAGTTGCCTGTATCGGAAAAGGTGCTTGCCCAGCAGCTGCGGGAACTGATGGAGGACGGCCTGATCCGCCGTATTTCCTATGACACCATTCCGCCGAAGGTGGAGTATGTCCTCACCCAGAGCGGGGAGCGGATCATGCCCGCGCTGGACATTCTCTATATCTGGAGCATCCGGGAAATGGACCGGCTGGATATTCCCATCGACGCAGACAGCTTTGTGGTCCACAAGGCTGAGAAATACGTGGACGCCCTCCGGGATATCATGGAGGCCAACAGCTTCTGGCCTGACGTGGAACATCAGCGGGGACAAACCACAAAGAGCCCCAGGCCGTGAGGCATGAAAAAGCAGGGAAGCTGACTGCCGCCCTACTTTTCTGACAGAAAAGCGCCGCGCCGGATCGATCCGGCGCGGCGTTCCTGTTTTATTCTTCTGACATCTGGTAGATATCCACGGTGTTCTGAATCACCTGCTCCGCCAGCTGGTTCTCCTGCTTCCATACAGCCAGAAGGTACAGCTTCGCTGTCGGCGTGTGGAAATGAATCGCCCGGAGCTTTGGATTGTTCAGCCTGTGATAGACGGATTTCGGAATGATGGCCACTCCATCGCCGCATTCCATGTTCAGCAGCATGACGGCCCGGGTCTCCACGAATACGATCTGCGGCGTACCGCCTACCTCGTGGACCAGACTCATGATGTGGGAGAACCGAGCCGGTTCGTTGCGCAGCAGCATAAGCCGCACATCCGATGTCAAAGTGCTCCGCACACCCTCCGGCGTATCGGGAACGTCCAGATCCTGCCGGAACACAAGCAGAAATTCATCCTGATCCAGCGCAATGGATCTCAGCCCGGCGGAGGACCTCTGCTCTACATAGGAATTTTCGTGATTGAACAGGCCGATATGCAGGTTGCCCTCCTGCACCTGCCGCAGGATCAGATCCGGTTCCCGGCTGAAAAACAACGCCCGGATCCGGGAATCCTGCATCCGGAGCTGGAACACCGTCTCTGCCACCACATCGTGGATGATCCGGTAGTCCTCCAGCCGGGGCTCCAGACCGATCATCAGGTATTGCGGCCGATGATCCAGCACGCCGCTTTCGAACATGGCAAAAATGCGTTCGGTGTGAAACAGCGTGGATTTCGCCTCGTCCATCAGCTGAAGCCCCGCCTCAGTCAGCCGGACAGACTTGTTGCTGCGCTCAAAAAGCTGTGCTCCCAGCTCGTCCTCCAGGTCAGAGATCTGCTTGCTCAGCGCCGATTGGGATACAAACAGGCTCTCCGCAGCCCGGCTGAAGTTCAGATTGTCCGCCACTGCCACAAAATACCGCAATTGCCTTAATTCCATACGCAGTTCCTCCGTTCTGTCCGGCCGACCGCTCCGCTGAGATTCCCTGAGCGCGGGCATCATATTTTTTCTTCATCGGATACCGTATTCTGATTCGCATATAAGTATTATACAAAATATTCCGGCTGATTTAAACTGTAAATTACAAACAGACCGTAAAATCATTTTTGGAGCGTGATCCCATGTACCACTCTCTGGAGGAATATACGATTCCGCAGGCTCCGCCCCTGTCGCCGGAACAGCGCCGGAGCCCATTTGCGCACTTCTACGAGGAATCTTTTGCCGGAACGATGCGCCGCACGCTGGACCGGCTCAAAAAGGATTACTGCGACCCGGCCCGGGCCCTTCCTTTTTCGCACATTGAACAGCTCTTCGCCCCCCACGAGCCGGGGATCACCAGCGGATGGTGCATTCTTCCGGATGGGACGGGCTATTCCAGTCTGGTGACAGACATGCCGGGCGCCGCGCCGGAGATGGAACGCTGGTGGGTCAAATGGGCCGCAGATCCGGCATACGACTGGCTGAATTACCGCATCATGCTTCCCGGCGCCCACGAAGCCTATGGGAATCCTACCGTGGATGACCCGGGCTGGGGCCGCTGCCAGATCTGCACGGAACAGCCGCTGTTCATCTCGCTGCTCCCGCTCTCCGCGCCCCCCAGGCAGCTTGACGCCAGCTACGTTCAGTGCAGCGCGGCTTCCGGGTACTGCGTACCGTTGGATACCCCCCTTCCTCAGCCATTTCATACAGTGATCCTTGACTGCGTCAAGCAGACCGCCCGAGGGCTCCGGGTGACCTCTGTCCTGTATTTTGGGGCCCGGTGGGAAAATGGATCACTTGTGCATGTCCATCGGGCGGACGCGGATCGGGTCCGGCTCTTCACCTTTCATCATGCCCTTGAATTGCAGAGAAAAGCCGATCTTCTGCCCCGGCTGTACTATTATGCCTCGACGCTGCCGGAAACGGCGCCCTATGCGCCGGACTGAAACGACAGCCAATATCCAAATCGATTCTTATTTTCTTGAATATTTCTTTCCCGAGGAAACCTTCTCCTTTTGAAACTGCTGTGATGTGAAATGTTTTTCGTTTTTGTTTTCTTGCCTGGCGCCGCCTGATATCGTTGTTCTCCACATACTCAATCGACTGTCAATAATATCGTCAGCGGGCGCAATAACAGCGCAACGATTTCAACCATCAAAAAGCTATGCGATGGTTTGGGTATCACGATTCAGGAATTTTTTGCGTCAAATCTGTTTGCCGATCTGGAGCAGGAGATCGAATAAGACGGGCGGCGACTGCATCGTAGCAGTCGCCGCCTGACGTTATCTCTCCCCATGCTCTTTTTTCTTGGACTGATTCTGCGGAACTGTTCTCTGCTCCTTCTGCCGCTGCATAACCATTTGCCGCGCCTGTCGCTCTTCCGTATCCTCACCCAGCAGACGAGAGGTCTCCTGCTTAGCATTCAACAGCGGAATGAGGGACGGCTTCTTCTGAAACGATTCTTCCAGCTGCTTTTCTGCCGCCTTTTCCTGTGTGGGACGAATGGCCTGGCGTGCTTCGTACAGTTCCACCGGGTCAAAATCCGCAGTCTGCTCTTTCAGAGCAGCGTATTCGGTCAAAGCCTTATCCAGTTCTGCGGAATACTTCTGCTCCTGCGTCTCCAGCTTTTTCAGCCCAGCCTCCATGGCGGCAATATCCTTGCGGAACGTCTCCGCGCCCGCATCCTCCGCATACTCGAATTTTTGCAAAAGCAGCGTCTTTTCAGAACGTAATTCCTCCAGATCTTCCGTCAGTTCCGCAATACGGACAGCCAGCATCTTGTGTCGTTTCACATGGTATTCCTTCTCAGCCTTTACATATTAACTCTTGATTGGAAATGGAGTTGCTCTCGCCTTGCAGGTCAT
>CAYNEH010000083.1:0-7913 GCA_964396195.1 uncultured Oscillospiraceae bacterium | reverse complement strand
TTGTACAGGCACACAAGGTCGCCGTCCTTCACGCCCGCGTCCTCCATCTGCTGGAACACGCCGGCCTCCCGGAGGCGCTTGTCGAACCAGTTGCGGCTCTCGTAGTCGTTGAAGTTGACGTTGGCCATGAGCTGGCGCAGCCAAGGGCCGTCCACCAGCCAGATCTCGTCCTCGTCGTCCCGGATGATTTCCAGCGGGGCAGAGGTATCCACCTCCGGGGGCCGCTCCACGTAGGTCGGCTCGAACACGATGACCGGCGGCAGCTCCGCCAGCTCCGCAGCGGCGGCCAGCATCAGCTCCCTGGTGCCCTGATGAGTGGCGGCGGACATCTCGAACAGCGGGCATCCCTTCGCCTCCACATGGGCGCGGAGCCGCTCCAGCAGCTCGGGGTCCTCCATCACGTCCACCTTATTGGCAGCCACCAGCATCTTGCGGCCGGCAAGCTCCGGCGACCACTGGGCCAGCTCGGTGCAGATGGTGTCGAAATCCTCCACCGGGTCCCGGCCCTCGCTGCCTGACACGTCCACTACGTGGATGAGCAGGCGGCAGCGGTCGATGTGACGCAGGAAGTCGTGGCCAAGGCCCGCGCCCTCCGCCGCGCCCTCGATGATACCGGGGATGTCGGCCAGCACAAAGGACTTGCCCTCGTCCATGGGCACCACGCCCAGATTGGGGGACAAGGTGGTAAAGTGGTAGTTGGCGATCTTGGGCTGAGCCCGGGTGACCACGCTGAGCAGGGTGGACTTGCCCACGTTGGGGAAGCCCACCAGACCCACGTCAGCCAGCAGCTTCAGCTCCAGCAGCACGTCCCGGCTCTGGCCGGGCAGGCCCGCCTTGGCGAACCGGGGCACCTGACGGGTGGGGGTGGCAAAGTGCTTGTTGCCCCAGCCGCCGTTGCCGCCCCGTGCCAGCACGAAGTCCTCGTCGCCGGACATATCGCAGATAATCTCCCGGGTTTCGGCGTCCCGCACCACAGTGCCCCGGGGCACCCGGATGATCAGGGGCGCGCCGTCTTTTCCGGAGCAGCGCTTGCCCATGCCGTCCTGCCCGTTTTCCGCAACGTATTTGCGCTTGTAGCGGAAATCCATCAGGGTGGACATATGGGAGTCCACCCTCAGGACGATGTTGCCGCCCCGGCCGCCGTCGCCGCCGTCCGGCCCGCCGGCGGCTACGTATTTTTCACGGTGGAAGGCTACGGCACCGTTGCCGCCATTGCCCGCCCGAACCGTGATTCTCGCAGTGTCAATAAACTGATTGGCCATTTGTTACCTCCAAAGTCGATCCGGCGCCCGGTGCCGCCGGTGTGCGGCAATCTATATGCCGCCGAGCACCGCCGCACCGGGATGGTTCGTCAGAATTCCAGCAGGTTCAGCCCGACCTCTTCGCTGAACTTCCGGCCCGCCTCGCCGGACCAGCGGCGAACGAAGATCTCTGCTGTGGCGGAGATGACCGCCCGGCTCAGGTGCCCGGCGGCAAATTCCCCGGTCACCGGATTGCAGACAGTAATGTGAATGTGCAGATAGGGCTTGCCGTCCTGCCGGGTGATATTCCCGGTGAGCTGGGCGATCTCAAATTCTCCCTCGTGACGTCTGGTGGTATAGACCTTCTGTTTCGTATCGAAAATGCCCACCGTCACATCGTTGGCCGCGCCGATGCCGCTGACCTGCGCCAGGCGGATGTCCTCCGCTTCGCACAGGCGGGTGAGGGACGTCAGGATCTCGTCGCCCACCTCCAGCCGGACCAGCCAGCCTTCCGGATACGCCTGATATTTCATGATGCGCCTCCTAAAAAAACGTCCCGGACAGAAGCTCGCTGTCCGGGACGTCTGGCAATACGATTGGGTCGCGCCTGACCCTTCTCGCGGGGAACTACTCACCCGCGGCGGCCCGGCGCATCAGGTCACTGAGCGATCTCGACGATGGAGACCTTCTTGCGGTCCTTGCCCATGCGCTCGAACTTCACCTTGCCGTCCTTCAGGGCGAACAGGGTGTCATCGCTGCCCTTGCCCACGTTGGTGCCGGGGTGAATGTGGGTACCGCGCTGACGAACCAGAACGTTGCCGGCCAGAACAAACTGACCGTCGCCGCGCTTCACGCCCAGGCGCTTGGCCTCGGAATCACGGCCGTTCTTGGTAGAACCGCCGCCCTTCTTATGGGCGAAAAACTGGATGCTGATCTTAAGCATAGTCTTTTCCATCCTTTCTAAAGACTTTTTGAGGACTCAATCGTCCTCGTCATCGTCGTCCAGCAGGACGGCGAGATTTTCGGGATATTCCTCCGACACGCCCTCGAGATAAACCATCAGTCCCGTCAGCAGATTCTGACAGGTCTGCTCGTTGACCTCGCTCAGGCCGCCGGGGAGACGGAAGGCGATGCGGGCGTCCTGCTGCCGGATCTTTACCGAGGCCTCAAGCCCGAGCACATCGTTGACGGTGCACTCGACCAGACCCACGGCGGCGGATACGGCGGCGCAGACGATATCGCTGCCCTCCTCAGCATAGCCGCTGTGCCCTTCCACAACAAAGCCGTCCAGACGGCTGTCGGCGCTGTGGAACGTAATGGTGGTCATGTCAGACCTCCTCAGGCGTTCACCTTGGTGATCTCCACCTTGGTGTAGGGCTGACGATGGCCCTGACGGCGGCGGTAATTCTTCTTGGGCTTGTACTTGAAGACGAGCACCTTCTTACCCTTGCCGTTCTTCACCACGTTGGCGGTGACGGTAGCGCCCTCCACGGTGGGAGCGCCGAACTTGGCGGTGTCGCCGTCCAGCACGGCCAGCACCTTGTCGAAGGTGACGGTCTCGCCGGCCTCGGCGGTCAGCTTCTCGATGTAGAGGACATCGCCCTCGGCCACCTTGTACTGCTTGCCGCCGGTCTCAATGATCGCATGCATGTAATTTCAACTCCTTCATTACGGGCTCGCTGTCGGGGGAGGGGGGAAAATGCCCCGCTTGTGCCGTGCGAAAGCACGTCCCATTCAAAGCGGCTCTAGTATTGTACCAGCCAAGCGCTGGCTTGTCAAGAGTTTTTGCCGATCTGCTGCGGCTTTTTACGCCTTGTCCAGCGTCTCCGCCACACCGGCCAGCGGGTTGGGCTGGTAGCTTTCAATGGTACCCTCATCCATGGCGTGGGCGATGCCCGGGTCGATGGGCAGGCGGGCCAGCACGGGGATGCCCAGCTGCTCCGCCGCCGCATCAAGGCCGCTCTCGCCGAAAATGGCGTGCTCCTTTCCGCAGTCGGGGCAGCGGTAATAGCTGTAGTTCTCCACGAAGCCAAGCACAGGGATGTTCATCATCCGGGCCATCTTCACCGCCTTGGTGACGATCATGGACACCAGATCCTGCGGGGAAGTGACCACGATGATGCCGTCCACCGGCAGGGACTGGAATACGGTCAGGGGCACGTCACCGGTTCCGGGTGGCATGTCCACGAACAGATAGTCCAGATTGCCCCAGATGACGTCCGTCCAGAACTGAGTGACGGTGCCCGCGATGACCGGGCCCCGCCAGATCACCGGATCCGTCTCGTTTTCCGTCAGCAGGTTCAGGCTCATCAGCTCCACGCCGCCTGCCGTCCGGCTGGCCAGAATGCCGAATTCGTTGCCCTCGGCCCTGCTGTGGATGCCGAATGCCTTGGGAACGGAGGGACCGGTGATGTCGGCGTCCATAACGCCGACCTTTTTGCCCCGTGCGGCCATGGCAGCGGCCAGCGCACAGGTGACGGTGGACTTGCCCACACCGCCCTTGCCGCTGATCACGGCGATTACCTTTTTGATGCTGGACAGCTGATTGCAGGGCTTGCGCAGATCCATGGGTTCCTGCCGCTCGCTGCAGCTGGAGCCGCAGGAGGAGCAGTCATGGGTGCAATCGCTCATTTGGAAACATCCCCTTTTTATATATTGCGTTTCAACGGCGCAAAACAGCGTACATGCACGGCTTTCAGAGCAATTTCAGGCGCTCTTTTTCCTTTCGCGCAAGTTCTGTTTTCGAGCCGGATGCAGAATCCCTGTACACCGGAGTATTATCCAGCGCTTCGGCAGAGAAAAATCTGGTGTGAGGGAAATTTCTCACACCAGAAGTCGGAGCATAATTTACGGCGTACTTATAAACGAGGCATTGAATGTGTTGCCGAGCAGTGAGTATTCGGACGCTTCGCTCCTTTTCAAGCCTCAGGTTCTGACTAAAACTGTCATCATACTATACAAGCACATTAAAGCACACATCATCATTTTTGTAAATACGTTTCCTGAAATTCGCGCTATAAGGTTCTCTTATGATGTTTTGCGGGTTCTCTTGCTTATTCCGCGGATCCGGTGTAAGATAGCAGCAAATGCGTATGGTATTCACAGCAGACTTCAAGAATCGAGGGCACTATGGAACTGCATCATCTGAAGTACTTTGTTACCGTGGCGGAAGAACGTAGTTTTTCCAGGGCCTCACAGCGCCTTTTTATCTCCCAGCCCGCGCTCAGCCAGCAAATTGCCGGATTATCTGCAATGCAATTTTGAAATCACAAAGTAAAGGGGAATTTTACGATGACAGATGTAGTTGCCGCCCTGATATGGGACAATGATAAATTCATGATATGTCAGCGCCCCGCGCATAAGGCAAGAGGCCTTCTGTGGGAATTCGTCGGAGGCAAGGTCGAACCCGGAGAAACCAAGGAGCAGGCGCTCATCCGTGAATGCCGTGAAGAGCTTGCCGTTACGCTTGATGTCGGCTCGGTTTTTATGGAGGTTGTCCATGAGTATCCCGATATCACGATAAAGCTCACGCTGTTTAACGCAACAATCGCCGAAGGCGTTCCGCAGATGCTGGAGCATAACGATATTCGCTGGATTACTCCTGCTGAAATTCCGCAGTACGATTTCTGCCCTGCGGATACCGAGATTTTGAAAAAAATAATTGCGCAAAAGGGCTGAACTTCGGGAAAATGACCTGAGGTGCTGCCGCGTTCGGAATTGCGCGTTTTTTCGACCTTCTCTGCGGATCGGTTTGCAAATATTGCCGAAAACATAAAAAGGTTCTGAATCCTCGAAGGATTCAGAACCTTTTTTATGGTGGAGACTACAGAACTCGAATCTGTGACCTCTTGCGTGTGAAGCAAGCGCTCTACCGGCTGAGCTAAGCCTCCATATATTGGTGACCCGTACGGGACTCGAACCCGTGTTACCGCCGTGAAAGGGCGGTGTCTTAACCGCTTGACCAACGGGCCATATTGCCCATGGTGGGCGGAACTTTGGGGACCTGAAGAAGCGGCGATGCCGCTTCTTCAGGAATGGTAGCGGCGACTGGATTCGAACCGGTGACAACTCGGGTATGAACCGAGTGCTCTAGCCAACTGAGCTACGCCGCCATAAATCACCCAACAGGGCAAGGGTTAGTATAACTGATTTCCGGGAGCTTGTCAAGGGAAAAAATCAAGTTTTTTTGTCTGACCTGCGGGGAGGGGGCAGAACGGAAAACGCGCCCCCGGGCGGAAGGCTCGGGGGCGCGCCGCGCGTCACTTTTCTGGGATGAGAGACACCACGTGATCGGCCAGCTCCTGAGCCAGCTCGCCCATGGCGGGGGTGATGAGGCCTCCCTGTGCGGTGGCAAGCTCCGGGGACAGGGGCAGTGCAAAATTCACGCACTTGGCCCCCAGATCCAGCCGGGGCGCCAGGTGTGCGCCGCCGTCCGGCGACTTGTTCTCCACATAGGCCACCGGAGCGGACAGGAACATCCGGGTCATGGCCACGCAGCGGCGGATGGGATCCACCGCCACCTCGGAGGGTTCACCCACGATGATGGTACCGTTCATAGGGAAGGCAGTGAGCAGGTTCAGGGGCACGTCACCTGCGCCGGAGGGCATGTCAATGAGGAACACGTCATTGTCCTCGCCCCAGTCGCCGCTGGTGTAGAGGTAGTTGACCACATTATAAATATCGCCGCCGGGCCAGAGCACCGGCTCGGAGGAGTCGTCGGCAATGAGGGAGTAGCTGAGCAGCTTCAGGTTCGGCGTAACCTGCACCGGCTCCACCTTGCCGTCGCTGCCGGTGACGGGGCCTTTGGCACCCAGCAGCAGGGGCATGGACGCACCGGGCAGATCCGCGTCAAGCACGGCCACCTTCAGGCCGCGGCCGGCCAGATTCCGGGCCAGCAGGGCGGTGACGGTGGACTTGCCGGTGCCGCCCTTGCCGGATGTCACGGCCAGCAGAAGCTTGGCGAACTTGGGATAGGCGTTATTGTTGCAGTCGCTCTCGCAGGAGCCGCAGTCGCCGTGGCAGCCGTCCTCCCAGATGTCCTCAATCTGCTGGTTCAGGTCGTCGTACATATCGGGGGTAATCTTGTCAAAATTTGCGGGGTCGAGAAAATCCTCGGGCTTCATGAAAGGCCCTCCTTTGTCAGTATTGGTGGTTTATTCGCCGCACAGATCAACGATGATGTGGGCGAACATCTTGGCGGACACCATCAGGTCGGAGATGCGTGCGCGCTCGTCGGCGCCATGGAGATGGGTGTCGAAGCCGGGCAGGGTGCAGCCGAAGGCCACGCCGCCGGGAATCTCGTGGACGTAGGTGCCGCCGCCGGTGGACAGGCATTCGCCCTTCAGGCCGGTGTACTCCTCGTAGCGCTTGAGCAGCGTCTGGACAAAGGGGCTGTCCTCGGGGGTGTGGTGGGGGGCGGACTGCGTACCGGAGAAGGTGAAGCCGCGGCTCTCAAATGCGGCGCGTGCCACGTTCAGGCAGTTCTCCTCGGTGGCGCACAGGGGGACGCGGCTGTCGAACCGGCCTTTCAGCCCGGTGTCATTGACCTCCAGCAGGGTGAAGGCCACGGTCAGCGGGCCGGACACCGGCTCCTCCTGAGCGATGCCCAGCGCCTTGCCCAGATAGTCTCCGTGGGGCAGCAGACTGTTGATCTGGCTCAGTGCCTCCTTGCAGGGGCCTTCGGCCATCGGCAGGGCGCACAGCAGGGCTACGATGCCGGTGACGGCGTTGTTGCCGCCCTCGGGCCACGCGGCATGGGAGCCGGAGCCCTTGGCGTGGATGACGGTAAGACCGTCCTCCACGGTGTAGGAGAACTGGATGCCGGTGTGGGCGGTGATGTCCCGGGCGTAGGGCACCATGTCGGCTGCGGGGATGCCCTCAACGGCGGCGGAAGCATCGCCGGGGAGAACGTTGATGCGGAAGCCGCCGTGGAGCCAGCGCAGCCGGGGCAGGGTCTCCTGCACGGGCCAGCTCTTGGAGAACACGGGCTTGAAGCCGCCTTTCTCAGTGTTGATCACGGGGAAGCCGGAGTCGGGGGAGAAGGTGGAGGGGGCGTAGGGGTTCCGGGCAAAGTACCACGCGATGTCGCCGGAGCCGGACTCCTCGTTGGTGCCCATAATGAGGCGGCAATTGGCCTTCAGCGGAATGCCCAGATCCTTCACGGCCTTCATGGCCAGCATGGAGGCCACCACAGGGCCCTTGTCGTCGTCGGTGCCCCGGCCGAAGATCATGCCGTCCACCACCTTGGGGGAGTACGGCTCGGTGACGGTCCAGCCGTCGCCGGGGGCCACCACGTCCAGATGGCCCAGAATATGAAGCTCGTCCGGCTTGTCACACAGGTCGGCGGTGCCCACATAGCCCTCGTGGTTTTTGGCAATGAGTCCCCATTCGTCCGCCAGCTTCAGCGCTTCGTCCAGCGCGGCGGCGGGACCGGGGCCGAAGGGCGCGCCGGGGGCGGGTTCACCCTCTACGCTGTCAATGGATACCAGACGGCTCACGGCATCCACGAGGACGGATTCCTTGTCGGCAAAGTATTGTTCGATCATCTCTTTGTTCATGGTGGAGATCGCTCCTTTATTCATCTGTGTCGGCTGCGTCGGGCGCGGCGGTCTGCCCGGACAGCTCTCCCAGGTATTTATACACTGTGTAGCGGGACACGCCGAGGTGCTTCGC
>CAYNEH010000082.1:0-7943 GCA_964396195.1 uncultured Oscillospiraceae bacterium | reverse complement strand
GGGGAGAGGAGCAGTCCTGACATCCGTGAAGTTTTCCGCTTGCGGGAAACGGAACCTGGTGTCAGGGACTGCGACGACGCGGCGGGGCGCAATCCTTTCGTCGGAAAAGGCTTTGCCTTTTTCGACGAGCTGAAGCGCCGGTCACATCTGTGACCGGCGCTCTTTGCGTTTTGTATGCAGTTTGAATATTTACCGCGCGGCTCACTCCCCGGCGGGGACGGGTTCTGCTGCAGGCAGGGGGCGGACTTGGATTTCCAGCACACGGTGGTGCTGCACCCGGGTGACGGTGACGGCAAGACCGCCGCACTCAAACCGCTCTCCCGTCTCCGGAATATGGCCCAGCTTGTCCAGCACCCAGCCGGACACGGTGGCGGAATCGCTCTCATCCTTCAGGGAGAAGAGATCCAGCATCCGATCCATGTCGGCTGAGCCGTCGATGAGATAGCTGCCGTCGGCCTGGCGGCGGAACTGCTCCACCACCTCGTCGTGCTCGTCCCAGATCTCGCCGACCAGCTCCTCCACCACGTCCTCGAGGGTGAGCAGACCATCGGTGCCGCCGTATTCATCGACCACGATGGCCATGTGGGTCTTGGTTTGCTGGAACTGGCGCATGAGTTCGTCAATCTTGGTGGATGCGGTGATGTGAAGCACCGGATGGATGAGGGCGGACAGGTCTGTGCGGCCGTGGTAGCGGGCGGAAAAGAGATCCTTCTGGTGGATGACACCCACGATGTCGTCCAGATTCTCGTGGTAGACGGGCAGCCGGGAATAGCCCTCCTCTGCAAACAGAGCGGCGGCCTCGCCCATGGTGGCGGTGTCCTCAAGGGCCACCATGTCCACCCGGGGGGTGAGAATATCACCGGCCTCCAGATCGTCAAAGCGGATGGCGGAGCGGATGAGCTGTCCCTCGTCCTCGTCAAGACCGCCCTGATCCTCCGCCTCGGAGACGATGGTCATCAGATCCTCGTCGGTGATGCCGTCGGCATCCTTCTTGCGGAACAGCAGACCCAGCAGCTTCTTCCACTGGGTGAAGATGAAGTTCAGCGGGGTGAGAATCAGCAGCAGCACCCGCAGGATGGGGGCGGAAAAGCGGGCGAAGGCCTCCGGAGACTCCTTGGCAAGGCTTTTGGGCGAAATTTCGCCGAAGATGAGGATGACCGCGGTGAGCACCACGGTGGACACCGCCGGGCCGGTAGAGCTGCCCAGCAGGTCGATGAACAGCACGGCGCTGAGGGTGGTGGCCACGTTGTTGACGATGTTGTTGCCGATGAGGATGGTGGACAGCAGCCGGTCGTAATTCTCCGACAGTTCCAGCACCAGCCTGGCCCGGCGGTCGCCGTTGTCAGCCTTGCTTTTCAGCCGGATGCGGTTCAGAGAGGTGAAGGCCGTCTCAGTGGCGGAAAAGTACGCAGAGAGAATCACCATGAGAATCAGCACGACCAGCAGAACTATACTGCCGTCTGGCATAAGAAAAAGTCACTCCTATAAATAAAAATTTGCTTGGATTTCCGCAAATGATAGCATATTTCAGCGGAATTTGCAAGAGGGGAGCAATTTACATTCTGCGTCCGCAATTTACATTCTGCGTCCGCTGTGCTATATTGGAGAAAATACGCGAAGCAGGGAAGGAAGCACGGACATGAAATATCAGAGACTGTTCACCCCCATCACCATCAACGGCATGACGCTGAAAAACCGCATCGTTATGCCCGCCATGCACCACCTCTACACGGATAACGGATACTGCACGCCCCGGTTCTCCGAATACTACTGGAAGCGGGCCGAGGGCGGCGCGGGACTGCTCATCGTCGGCTCCTGCCGGTTCGACGAGTACGGCGCGAAAAATAATTCCATGTCTCTTGCCGATGATGACACCGTGCCCGGCTGGAAGGAGTTCACCGACGGCATCCACCGGCGGGGCGGCAAGGTGGCCGTCCAGCTCTACCACGCCGGGCGGTACGTCCCCAGCCGGGACGTGCCCTGCGGAAAGCCCGCGCTGGCCCCGTCGGCGGTGTACTGCCCCTACACCCGGGAGACGCCGCCGGAGATGACGGTGGAGCAGATCCATGAGGTGACGGAAAAGTGGGCGGAGGGCGCCGCCCGGGCCAAGGCCGCGGGTTTCGACATGGCGGAGATCATCGCCTCCGCCGGATACCTTATCCCACAGTTCCTCTCCCCGGTGACCAACCGGCGGACGGACGAGTACGGCGGCAGCTGGGAGAACCGGTGCCGCTTCCCGCTGGAGGTCATCCGGGCGGTGCGGGCGGCGGTGGGGCCGGACTACCCGATCTCCATGCGCATCTGCGGCAACGACTTCATCCCCGGCTCCAACACCAACGCGGAGTGGGCGGCCTTCGCCCCGCTGGCCGAGGCGGCGGGGGTTGATCTGCTGAACGTGACGGTGGGCTGGCACGAGAGCCGGGTGCCCCAGATCACCGGTGAGGTGGCGTGGGGCGGCCTGACGTACACCGGAAAGGCCATCCGGGAGGCGGTGCACATCCCCGTAGCCATCGGCGGCCGGGTAAACCGGCCGGAGACGGCGGAAGAGGTGCTGGCGCTGGGCTATGGCGACCTTGTGACCATGGGCCGGGCCATGCTGGCCGATGCGGAGTGGGCCAACAAGGCCGCAGAGGGCCGGGAGAATGAGATCAGGCCCTGCATGGGGTGCAATCAGGGCTGCCTTGCCAACACGTTCTTTGACCGGCCCATCACCTGCCTTGTCAACCCGCTGTGCGGCACCCACGAAGAGGTGGAACTGCCCCCGGCGGCAGAAAAGAAGAACATTCTCGTTCTGGGCGGCGGCCCGGCGGGCTGCGAGGCGGCTTTCCGCCTTGCCCAGCGGGGGCATACCGTGACGCTGTGGGAGAAGTCCGGCGAGCTGGGCGGCCAGCTGAAGCTGGCCCGGATGCTGCCCTCCCGGGGGGATTTCGGCGGGCTCATCACCTATTATGCCGCCAACCTGCCCCGGCTGGGGGTGAAAATCGAGCTGAACCACGAGGGGACGGCGGAGGAGATTGCCGCCGCGGGCTTTGACGATGTGGTGGTGGCCGTGGGCGGCAGACCCAACAGGACGGAGCTGCCGGTGAAGGAAAACCACGTGCCGGTGGTCACGTCCGCTCAGGTCATTCAGAAGGAGGCCTTCCCCGGGGCCAGAGTGGTGGTGGTGGGCGGCAGCTACATCGGTGTAGAGACCGCGCGGCTGCTGGCCCGGCAGGGCTCCCTGTCCCCGGAGCAGCTGTTCCACCTGTCGGTCAACCATGCGGAGACGCCGGAGCGGCTGGAGACGCTGCTGAACAGCTCCGCCCGACAGGTGTGGCTGGTGGAGCAGGGGCCGAAGATCGGCTTCGGCTACGAGAGCGGTACTGCATGGCCTGCGCTGGGTGAGCTGGGCCGTCTGGGCGTGAAGATGATGAAGAACACCTGCGTCACCGCCGTAGAGACGGGCGGCGTCCGCTGCCGGGTGACGGACAAGGAGGGGAACGTCAGTGAGGTGTTCCTCCCCTGCGACACGGTGGTGACCGCCACCGGCGTCAGTCCGGACGGCCTGATGGCCGGGAAACTGGCGAGTCTCGCTGTGAGCGTCACCTCCGTCGGCAACGCCGGCAAGCTGGGCCGGGCCATCGCCGCCATCCGCTCCGGTGCGGAGGCCGGGTGCAGCCTGTAAATAAAAACGAAAACTCCCGACGGTCGTCGTCGCAGTCCCTGACACCAAGTTCCGTTTCCCGCAAGCGGAAAACTTCACGGATGTCAGGACTGCTCCTCTCCCCACAAGGCTGTCGCCTTGCGGGGGCCCCATTTTGCCATGAGGTTATCAACACAAGCAAAAACTCCCGGCGGTCGTTGACCGCCGGGAGTTTGTTGTCGGAATTATTTCCGCCCGTGGAGGATGGGGGAGAGGGGCTTATAGATGAAGAAGCACACCAGCGCGGTGAGCAGACCCTTTACCAGATTGAAGGGCATATTAAAGACCAGCAGGCACTCCAGCAGGCCGTTGGTAGAGGGGCGGATGGCCTGATACATACCGATGATGGCGGGCAGCGGCAGGGAGTAGAACACCACATAGGCGGGGTAGGAGATGAAGTAGTTGATGGGCACGGAGACGACGGCCATAATAATCGCGCCGGCCAGAGAGCCGATGACGGCGCCCTTGCGGTTCTTGCGGAACTTGTAGATCACTCCGGCGGGCAGGCAGAAGGACGCGCCCAGCAGGAAGTTGCACAGCTCGCCCGCGCCGTTGGTGCTGGTGATGAACAGGTGCAGCAGGTTCTTTACCAGGCAGACTACCACGCCGTACACGGGGCCGAGGGCGAAGGAGGCCAGCAGGGCGGGCAGCTCGGAAAAGTCCATTTTCACAAAGGCGGGGATCAGGGGCACGGAGAAGTCGAGGAACATCAGGACGAAGGCCACGGCGGCCAGCATGGCGCACATGGCCATGGCCCGGGCGTTGAGACGGCGGGCGGGACGGGCGGAACTGGTGACGGAAGCGGTTTTGGGTTCAGACATAATAAAAACCTCCTATGAAATATGAAACACCTGAAAGTCTGTCTTTCAGGTGCAACACATAACATGGGAGGAGCTGCACATCTTCTTCCATCCGGACTATAACCGTTGGTCCCGGAGTTTCACCGGGTCAGCCACAAATGTGTGGGTCGCGGACTATACCGCCAGTGGGGAATTGCACCCCGCCCTGAAGACATTATTCATCTGTTTCTGAGCACATTATAACAGGCCCATAGCAAATTGCAACCCCTGATTTTGAAAAAATAAAAAACAAATGTTCCATATTTCGGTTGACGGAGCGGGCAAAGGCCGGTACAATGGTGGTACGAAGGACGAAAGGGGGGACCGGTGGTGGATCTGGAGCGGGAGCACACCTGCTGCTTCACCGGGCACCGGCCCGACAAGCTGCCATGGGGGACGGACGAGCGGGACCCCCGGTGCGCGGCGCTGAAGCGGAGCATCGCCCGGGAGCTGGAGGGGCTGTACCTCCGGGGCTACCGGCATTTTATATCCGGCATGGCCCGGGGGAGCGACCTCTACTTTGCCGAGGCAGTGCTGGAGCTGAAGGGGAAATACCCGGCGGTGACGCTGGAGGGGGCGGTGCCCTGTCAGAATCAGGCCGACCGCTGGCCGGAGGGCGAGCGGGCCCGGTGGCGGAGCATCCTCGACCGGTGCGACCTCGAGACCATGGTGCAGCAGAATTACGACCGCTGGTGCATGCACCGGCGGGATCGGTATATTGTGGATCGGTCGGCGGCCATCCTGGCGGTCTTTGACGGGACGCCGGGGGGAACCATGTATACGCTGAATTACGCAATGGATAAAAAGTTGGAAATATTACTGCTTGACCTCAACAAACCGGAGGGGGCGGCCACGCGGCTGACGCTGTGAGCGGTCTGCCGGCGGTACGGACGCGAAAAATCAACTGCTCCGCCGGAAAAAGCGGTTGACAAAGGCAGGACAATCTGGTATACTATCAAAGCAAAATAAAGCAGGAATGGCACCGCCGTCCTCACCTCCAGCTCATGCAAAGAGGTCAACATTGAAGAATTCACGCGGTTTCGGCGTGTGTTTCATTGTGGATGTGGGTGCTGTTTCGCACCCACATTTTTTTTCAGGAGGTGCTTTGCCATAGCTAACCTGACCCATCAAATCAACGAAGAAATCCGGGATCGTGAAGTCCGGCTCATCGGCGCCGACGGCAGCCAGCTGGGCGTTATGTCCGCCGCCGAGGCCCAGCATCACGCCGACGAGGCGGGGCTGGATCTGGTGAAGATCTCTCCCACGGCAACTCCTCCCGTGTGCAAGCTTATGGACTACGGCAAGTTCAGGTTTGAGCAGGCCAAGCGGGACAAGGAAGCCAAGAAGAACCAGCACGTGGTGGAGATCAAAGAGGTGCGCATGTCCCCCGGCATCGACATTGGTGACTTCAACACCAAGCTGCGCAACGCTCAGAAGTTTCTGGGCGAGGGCAACCGGGTGAAGGTCACGGTCCGGTTCCGCGGCCGCGAGATGGCCCACACCGACATCGGCAAAAAGCTGCTGCTGGACTTCGCCGATCAGTGCAGCGAGATGGCCGTGCTGGACAAGGAGCCGAAGCTGGAGGGCCGGCACATGAGCATGTTCCTCTCCGCGAAAAGCTCCAAGACCAACAAGTAATTTTCCCCGGCGGCCGTGCCGCCCTTCCATCAAAGTGTAAAGGAGATAACCACAATGCCTAAGATCAAGACCCACAGCGGCGCCAAGAAGCGCTTTTCGCTGACCAAGAGCGGCCGTGTCAAGCGCGGCCAGACCAAGCGCCGTCACCTGCTCAACGGTCACGGCAAGACCACCAAGCTCAAGAGAGGCCTCCGCAAGGGCGCCTATGCCGACGTGACCAATCAGGCCACCGTCAAGCGCATGATCCCTTATAAATAAGCAATCAAGATTTACTCACATATAGGAGGCTGAACGACAATGGCAAGAGTCAAAGGCGCAATGATGACGCGCAAGAGAAGAAATAAGGTGCTGAAGCTGGCCAAGGGTTACTGGGGTGCCAAGAGCAAGCACTTCAAGATGGCCAACGAGCAGGTCATGAAGTCCCTGAGCTATGCTTACACCGGCCGCAAGCTGAAGAAGCGCGACTTCCGTCAGCTGTGGATTGCCCGCATCAACGCCGGCTGCAAGATGAACGGCATGAACTACTCCACCTTTATGCACGGCCTGAAGCTGGCCGGCGTGGAGATCAACCGCAAGATGCTGGCCGAGCTGGCCGTCAACGACAAGGCCGCTTTCACCCAGCTCACCGAGCTGGCCAAGAGCAAGATCTGAAAAAAAACACCCCGGTCTCGCAGGTGCGCGTAATACAGGATCAGCCTGAAATTACGAAATGAGCACCTGCCGGGCAGGGTTGATCATCAAATGGAACGCCATGTTCAGTCAGATTGATTTGACTGAACATGGCGTTTTTGTTTATTTACAAAAATATGTGCGAAACAGTTTGAATTTTTGTGATTCCTGTTGAATTGGACTTCATTCTTTGGTATACTTACCATAGTTCGATATATCCATTTGCGGCAGCGGGAAAATGTCATCTTCCCGGGTTCTGGAAGTGTCTGCCTTTTTGCATTCTTGTAACGGGGGTGATGCAGGCTGAGACGGGTGTTTTTCTTCCTGCGCCCGGGGGCGCAGAACTGCAGCGGAGAGAACGGCGGGGAAAACCACCCCTTCGCTCAACCGTCGGCGGAGCGCACCGCCGGATAAGGTACAGGCATTGATTTTGAAACGATGAAGGAGATGAACAGCATGAAGAAACGACTGCTCAGTATTCTGCTCGGTTTTGTGATGGTCGCGGTGCTGCTGCCGACCGCCGTCTTTGCAGAAGAAGAATTTACGATTGTAGGAAACGAAGCAGAGCTGACAGCTGCCGCTGCGAAAAGAGAAAGCATTCAGCTGGCGGCGGACATCACGATTCATAGTACCCTTAAAATTTCGGGGACGGTTACCCTCGATTTGAACGGCTATGTGCTGAAATATGAAAGAGACACAGACGGCAGCGTCATCGAGGTTGAAGGAAATAGCAAGCTGACGCTGAAGGACAGCCGCCCAAATGCAGAACACAAATTCAAGGTCAATGACGACGGCCTGTGGGTGCTTGACGAGGAAAACGGCACAAAGACGATTTCCGGCGGCGTTATTACAGGAGGCCATGCCGATAATGGCGGCGGAATTATAGTTGGGAAGGCCACGCTCACCATGAATGGCGGCAATATTGTCGGCTGCAGTGCCAATAACGGCGGTGCTGTATACTTAACTGAAGGCAAAAGGGATGATAAGTTTAATACTCACGGCTACGCCAAGTTTTTCATGTGTGGCGGCCGGCTATGCGGCTGCAGTTCCAATAACGGCGGCGCTGTGTTCATTTCGGGTTCTGCGGAGAGAGACACTGCTTTAAAGCATGGTAT